>JAUWZD010000045.1 GCA_030615505.1 Spirochaetales bacterium
AAAATCATCCAGATAAAAGGGGTCACCATGGTTGCAGCGCCCAAAATTAGTATAAGATGTATAGTATATGTATTAATCGCTTCTTCTTTCGTTTTACCCATATCTATTAACTATAGTGAACCCATTTCTTCTGAATCATGAACTGAAACAGGGTAACAATCATAATAATGACTAAGAGGAATACAATAACAACTGAGGCATACGCCTGATTAAATAGGTCAAATGCCTGTTTGAAAAAGTAATGTACCACTGTTCTTGTCTGGATGATTGCCGGATTTTGCTCACTGGTCATCATATAAACCAGATCGAATTGCCTCAAAGCGCGCATAATGGAAAGTATTATTACAAAAAACAATGCAGGCGACAGCAGCGGAAGCGTAATAGAGAAATATTTACGAAAAGGACCCGCCCCATCAATATCAGCCGCATCATAATAAACTTTTGGAATGGTTTGTAAACCGGCGAGTAGAATAATCATATTATAACCGATTGAAGACCAGATCGCCACAACTGCAATGGACATTAAAGCAAATCTGGGATCAGTATTCCATCCGGGGCCGTCAATTCCAAAAACTGATAATATATGATTGATCAATCCAAAATCGCCATTATAGAGCCATCTCCAGACCATGGCAATTGCCGCAGGCGCGGAAACACAGGGCAAAAAGTAGATTGTACGATAGATCGTTTTTCCCCTGATATTTGAATTGAGCAATTGGGCTGCAAGCAGTGAAAGACATATTCCAAACGGAACTGAGAATATAGTAAAAAGAAAGGTATTTATAGTTGCCTGTCGAAGCGTTATATCTGCTGCCATTCTTGCATAGTTGGCGGCTCCCGTCCAGATAAATTTGCCGAAATCTCCGGAACTGCAAAAACTCAAATATATTGTTTGAATAATCGGCCAGATATTTAAAATAAAAAGCCCTATCATCGTTGGAGCGATCATAAAATAAGCCCAGGCATACTTGGAGATATTTTTTCTGAACTTTTTCTTCTTAGTAATCCCCAGGACCTTAGTACTTCCTTTTACTTCTCTTTCCAACAAGCTTTCACAGCATAATCAAAAGCACAAAAAAAGCAATTGGCACTGAAAATTAGTGCCAATTACTTTAATCTTTAATATGATGTTTACTTTTCTGTTGCCAGCAGCTTATTCATTTCTGCTGCAATCTGTTTACATCCATCTTCTACTTCTACATTACCGCTCAAGATTTGGATCATCATATCTTTGGCAAAAGAGGCCCATTTTGGAGCTGTAATGGATGTCGGATACGGTACTCCATAATCTATCATCTCAGCAAATGCTTTTACATTGAACATTGGTTGCTTATCTATCCACGGTTGTTGTGATCCCTTGAATGCCGGAATCGCGCAGCCGTACTTTGCCTGAATGATGTTTCCCTCTTTTGTGCCCATGAATTTCACAAATTTCCATGCCTCTTCCGGATGTTTCGTACCAGCGGCAATGCTGTTTCCAAGCCCGTTATAAATGGTTGCCCTTCTGGCCTTTTTTGGAAGAACCGCTATATCAGCTATCTCTTTAGTCACTTCACCTTGAGCAAGCCATGCAGCTCTCCATGATCCCATATAATACATGGCAACTTTTTCAGATACAAACATTACTCTTGCTTTTGTATCGGCCAATTGCTCTACTGTCGGAGATACATGGTGTTTGTGAATCAGATCGTTCCAGAACTGGACTGCTTCAATTGTCTCAGGCGTATCAAAACCGGATTTTGTTTTAGCGTCATTTATGACATATCCATTGTTCTGGTATATAGTGTTCCAATACCCTGACTGGTCACGTGCCTTTGCAGCAAATCCGAAAATTCCTTCGGATTCATTAGTCAATTTTTTGGCAACCTCAAGCAGCTTATCCCAATCCCACGTTTCATCCGGATAAGCGATGCCTGACGCATCAAACATCTTTTTACTGTAGATAAGTCCAACAGTATCGAAATCCTTTGGAATTGCATAGTTAACTCCCTCTACTTCATATAATTTTACAATTCCTTCCGGATAATCTCTGTAATCCAGGTCCGGATCGGCAGCTACCCTGTCTCCGATCGGCAGTAACATATTGCCTTTCGCATACTTTCTGACGAAATTTGAATGCATCCAGATTACATCCGGCATAACGCCTCCTGTAGCAGCCGCTTCAAGCTTTGTCCAATACTCGTCCCAGGTTGAAACTTCGGGGGATACTTTAATGTCAGGATTTAGCTCTTCAAACCTGTCCGCCATGGCCTGCATGGCAGGTGTCTCTTCTGCACCCCAATATAAGTATGAGATAGTTGCTGCTTTTACCTCTGCTGCTCCAGGTTCCTTCTGTCCTCCTGCAAAAACTGCTACACTAAATGCAAGAAACAGGATGAGAAAAATGCTCATCTTCTTTTTCATATAATCCTCCTTATAGCTTTTTATGCAATTTTATCGTGTATTTTTTATAAATCCATATTATTTATCATACACAAACATGTGAAATACGACCATTATTGGGAGATACACACCGCTTCAGATAAAATAAGAGTACTGTGAGGAAATAATAGCCTCAGGTTATTTATCAGGAGGACCTACAGAGAAGAGCTTAGCGCCGGTTGTAGGTATATGACTGGGTTTTCTCACCTGTTTCATTGTAACCGCATTTTCAGGACATGCCCTTGCACACAAGCCGCAGCCCCAGCACATACTGTGATCTATCTGCAATACACCATCTTTTATCGATAGGCATCCAAAGATACATCTGTCGGCACACACCATTTCTTTGCATGTACTGCATTTTTCTCTATCAAATATCGCCATATATCTGCTTTTAGCCGCAGCAGCCTTTTTGCCGTAATATAGAATAGATCTTAGAAATGTACAGCAGCATGAACAACAGTTACAAATTACATCCGGAGTCTCAGAATTAATAGTTTGATGAACCAGGCCTGAATCTTCACACATCTCTATTATTTTAAGAGCTTTCTCAAGAGATATTTCATAACCGATATCCCTCTTAATAATGTAATCTGCAAAGTCATCTAGTGAAATGCATGTTTCCAGGGGATTATTACATCTTCTTTCTTTAACCCTACAGGCACATCTTTGGACTGCAATTTTACTTGCATTTTTAAATATTTTAGAAACACTTTCATAGGGCAGCACTCTTGTGCCTCTTATCACTTCTTCTATAGGCAAGACCCTGAATACATTATCCGGCTGGTACATATGAACGTGCTCTTCATTCCAGTATTTCTTCCAGATATCAAAGAACTCATCTCCATACTCATCATATCTGGGGTCAAATAGTACACAATCCATAAATATACCTATGTCGGCAAAACAATATTCAGGTCCATTGATTCCAGTCTCTTCAATCCAGATAAACCCTCTCATATATAGGTCATTTAGCGCATCAGCAACCTCTTTTTCACCCATATTTAATGATTTTGCCGCAGCTTTAGGATTATTTGGCAGACTTAAAAGAATTTCCAGATCTTTCTTATCAGTAATTTTTTCAAATATAAGCGGTAAGTACCTGGATTCTGTTAAAGATGAGCCTGGTATTGAATAATACTTTTTAAGAACTTCCTCTATTAATTTTTGATTTTTCATCAGCCTTTGATTGCTCCCACCATAATTCCTTTTAAATAATATTTTTGGAGAAATATGAAAATAATTAAAGGGAATATCATAGCTATCAACGCAGCAGCGCTGACAAGACTCCAGTCAATATGAAATACTCCCTTTATAACGGGTATGCACTGGGTTACGGTCCATAAATCAGAATTATGAAGAAGGATTAAGGGAAAAAGAAAGCTGTTCCATGTCCAGACGAACTCCAAAACCGCTACAGAAATTAAAGCCGACTTGGCTATTGGAAGAATTATCAGACCATATATTGCAAAATCAGATGCCCCGTCTATCCTGCCGGACTCCACAAAATTCTTTGGAATGCTTAAGAAAAAGTTCTTGAAAAACAGTATGGACCAGGGGAGCCCCCATGTCGCATTAACTAAAATTAGGCCTGCTCTTGTATTTATAAGCCTGAGCCTATGCATTTGGAAGAACAACGGCGGGATAATAGAAGTTACAGGCACAGCCAAAATAAAGATGATCACAAATAAAAGGAGGTTCTTGAAACCAAATTTATACATTGCGAGAGCATATGCGGCAAGTGATGCTGCCGTTACAACTAATATAGTAGTAGGAATCGATATTATGACAGAATTAAAGACAGCTTTACTCATCGGTGAAGTCGGATGATCCAAGGCTTCTAAATAGCTCTTCAGGGTTATACTCAGTTTATCTAAACGCCACCACCCGTAGACTACCTCTTCATACGGCCGTATTGAAGCTGCAAAAAGCCCCATAAAGGGCAGTATCCATATCACTCCAATGAGCCAGGCGATTATATAAGCGCTAAACCTGGGCTTCTTCATTCTTTAACCTGTCTTATCAAGAAAATGGAAGTGACCAGTGCTATAAAGAGTAAGAAAGTAGAGATTGCTGTGGCTGATCCTAGGTCAGACGGAATACTCACAAATGTCTTAATATATATCAGCAAACCTAAAACCATACTGGCGCTCCCAGGCCCGCCATAGGTCGTTACATAAACCATATCGAAGATCCTAAGAGCTGCTATTAAACCCATGATGATAATAAATACAGTGCAAGGCTTAAGTATGGGAACGGTTATGCGCCAGAATATTTTCCAGGGGGATGCCCCATCTATCTCGGCTGCATCGTAAAGCTCTTCAGATACTAAATCTAACCCGGCTGCATAAATAATCATTGAAAAACCGGTCCATACCCAAACCGATCCAAGTATCAGGGCAAGCAGGGCAGTATCAGGGTAGGCGGTCCATGTCTTTGCAAAATTCCCCAATCCAATGAGCCGAAAAAAGGCATTTATTATCCCGGCGGTCTCATCATACATGAAACGTATCACTACTCCGCAAACTATCATCGGTACCACCATACCGATGAATATGAAAGATTTTATTACGGATTTTCCTTTAACATTCCTCAAGAGAACAGAGAAGGTAAGTCCCAGAATGGTTATCAAGGGAAGGAAAATGGCCAGCCATATTAGACTGTGGATTAATGCTCCATATGGAGGACTGCTTAAGTTAAGAATTCCTTTGGGGTTGAAAAAATCTTTGCTCTTGAAAATCTTAATATAGTTTTTTATACCCACAAACCTGAGCTCTTTAAATCCGTCCCATTCCATAAAGCTCATGCGGACACTTTCAACTACCGGATAAAGGGCCAAAGATCCCAGTAATACTAAAGCTGGTAAGAGAAAAAGGAGGGGGATTATTCCTTTCCTGAGTTTCTTCATTCGCTCTTTTTTGAGATCAGGTTAATAATATGATAGAAGCCTGAGGTGAGCTATTCAGGCATTGCTTCCTCTAAGGCTTTGAGTACACTATCAAGAACACCCGGTTTGACCCAGAGAAGCTTTAGCTGATCGTCCATTACTACAATGAACTCCCCGCCTATAGCTCCGTCAAGTTCCGGTAGGAGAGCCAGTCCTTCGACAGTTTCAGCCACTTTCTTTTCTATTTCCGGCATAATATCACGTGTTACTCTTAAGTTCAGTGGAAACATGCCGCCTCGTTTCGCCCATACTGACTGGCCTTCGGCCGATGCTAGAAACTTGATTAATTCTTTATTTTCTTCTGTGTGCTTCACATACACTGGCACGAATGCATAATCGCAGTGAAGGACATCCCCTTTGCTTCCGGGAAAAGTGAAAAAGCCTAAGTCTGTTGGATCCGTGACGTAAAGCGACAGCCAGCTGCCCATGAAATAAAAGGCATACTTTTCTTCCCACCATTCGGTAACTAATCCGATTGGATCACCGGGCACACCAAAGTAGCCTGCCTCTATCATTCCGGCCAACTCATCAAAGACTTTCCTGACTTTTGATTCAGTCCATGCCGCCTTGCCGGAAGTCAAATCTAAATACAGCTCCGGATCGCCAAGACCCACTAGAAAACCTTCCACATTCATTCTTAGCGGCCATCCGTCCCCGCTTGCAATTGGCGCAATAATGCCTGGTATTTCTTTTATCTTAGCCAGAAGAGCTTTGAATTCTTCATACGTGGCAGGAGGGGTTAAATTATGTTTCCGGAAGAAGGATTTTCTGTAATAGAAGAAGGTTCCTCCAGACTTAAATGGAACCCCATAGATCTTTCCATCGACTTTTACCTGATTAATGATGGCCGGTGGATAATCGTCCTCATTTATCAAGTCTGTGAGATCCATTAAATGGCCTTCTCCAGCCAGATGCCTGATCAAAGCCGACTCTATCCAGCTTACATCAGCTGCTGCCTCTTTCAGATTGAGCATCATAGGCAGAGTCACCTCTATCCATTCCTCCGGTACAGCCTTGTACTCTGTCTCAATCCCTGTCTTTTTTGTGAACTCAGCCAGAACATCATTGATAGCCTCCTCCTCAAGCCATGTCCAGACGCAGACAGTTTTAAGCATTACAGGCTCAGGAGTTGGAGCCGGTTTTACAAGCCAGCCGATAAAGAAACCTACGATCAGTCCAATGATCAGCATTACGATAGTAATAGTCATCGTCTTTTTTTCCATTTTTTCCCTTTCTCCTTTTAGATTTACTTGTAGTAAGAATTATAATTTATTGGAAACAGAAGTCAATGAAAATCGGATCCTATGATAGGGTCGTATATAGATATTCATAGACAGTATGTTTGTCCTTTAGTAAACTCTGATAAGAAATTAATCAGTGATCTAAGTTGTGCCCGGTCTAAAAGAGAGCCAAATCAGGCACCAGGGCAATTTTGCTGCCCGCGATTTGCCATCTTCGGACTCCGGTATCCCATGCGTTTTGATATCAGGAATGCAGTATCCTGAACCAGTTCGACGTTTTTCTCCATTTCGGCTTGCTGGTGACTTTTGAAATCCCAGGAGGTACTGACCGCGGCGATCATTACATTCCGGTAATCGAAAATGGGAGCAGAGACGCAGCGCAGGCCGGCCTCTATCTCCTCGGTGTCAACGGCGTATCCTCGTCTCCTGGTTTTTCTCACCTCCTCCAGGAGCTCTGGAAGGGAGGTGATTGTATTCTCCGTGAAAGCTTCCAGTGTCTTGCCGTTATAAAGCTGACTGATATAGTCATCCGAGAACCCGGATAGCAGGGCCTTCCCCAGGGCTGTGCAGTGAAGCGGCCGTCGTTGGCCGATAAAGCAGTACTTTCGGATCTCGTTAAACTGTTCGATTTTATCGATGTACACAACATCGCCATCCTGCTCGATGGCCAGGAATACCACCTGACCGGTGAGTTTTGCCAGTCTGCGCAGATACGGTTGCGCCTCAGTTTTCAGCTCGATATTGTTCAGATACATACTGGTGAGCTCGATGAACTCGAGGCCCAAGTAGTATGTATTGCTTGTCTCGTTCTTTTCGATATAGTTGCGATCCTTCATAACGGAGAGAAGACGAAATACCGTGCTGGGCGGGAGCGCTAATCGCTTCCCGACTTCGGTTAGACTGAGTCCTTCGTGCTCTCGGGATAAGAGTTCCAGGATATCAAACGCTCTATCAATAGACTGAACCTTCATTAGTATAACCGCTCTCCCGGAACTATAGCACAGGTATAAGCTCTATGCAATTGCGGCAGTCTCGTCAATACGATATCAGCGGGCTAGCCACCCACCGTCTACAGCGATGGTGAATCCTTGAACGTAGGAGGATGCATCGGAGGCGAGAAACACGGCAGGTCCTTTCAGATCCTCCGGCTTTCCCCAGCGGCCGGCTGGGATACGGGCTGTAATACTCTCGTATCGCTGCTTGTCCTTTCTTAGGGGTTCTGTGTTGTTGGTGATCATGTACCCCGGCGCGATAGCGTTCACATTTATGTTGTGCTTCGCCCATTCGTTGGCCAGGGTTCTAGTCAATCCCAGGACTCCAGACTTGCTGGCTGTATAGGATGAGATTAGGATTCCCCCCTGGTAGGAGAGCATGGAGGCTATATTAATGATCTTTCCGCCCGTTCCCTGTTCGACATACTGCCTGGCCACAGCTTGACTTAGAAAGAACAGGACTTTGAGGTTCACATTTAGGACTTTGTCCCAGTCCTTTTCGCTGAACTCGAGAGCTTCGCAACGCCGGATGATTCCGGCATTATTGATTAGGATATCTGCTTTAGAAAACGCATCTACGGTCTGCATTACGATATCGTTCACAGGCTCTATTGAGGAAAGATCCGCCTTGATCCCCACGAATCTTCTTCCCAGCGACTCAACCTGCTTCTTGGTTTCACCCGGGTCGGAACGGTACACACCTGCAATGTCGGCGCCTGCTTCGGCAAGTCCGACTGCAATCCCCTGTCCAAGACCGGTATTACAGCCAGTTATGATAGCTACTTTTCCATGCAAATCAAACTGATCGAATGTCATAGTGAACTCCTGAAATTAATGTATCTCAGTCAGAGGAACGCCGTCTACATCTTTGAAGTCTTGATTCTCGCCTGCCATGGCCCAGATAAAGTTATAATTCGTGGTACCGGCGCCCCCATGGATGGACCAGCTTGGAGATATGACGGCCTGCTCATTCCGCACCACTAAGTGTCTGGTCTCAGTGGGTTCCCCCATAAAGTGAAATACCACATCCTCATCCGGTATATCGAAGTAGAAATAAACCTCCATCCTTCTCCCGTGAGTATGGGCTGGCATTGTGTTCCATATATTCGATGGATATACCACCGTCAATCCCATGAGCAGCTGACTGCTTGCTGCAATCTCAGGATGAATGTACTGATAGAGTGTTCGTTTGCTGCATTTCTCCTGGGCTCCGATGTCGACCTTTCGGGCATCATCTATTGTGATCTTCTTGGTGGGAAAGCTCTGGAAGGAAGGTGTGCTGGCAAGGTAGAACTTGGCAGGATTCTCGTGCTCGCTGCTGGAAAACGCTACGTTTTGCGCTCCCTTTCCTAGATACAGCCCATCCCGGAAAACCAGCTTGTACTCCTCTCCGTCAACGGAAACCTTGCCTGGCCCTCCGATATTTATTATTCCCATCTCTCTTCTTTGCAGAAAGTACTCCGCAGCAATCTCTTTTCCCCCTTCGAGGGGCACAATCTCATCGAGAGGAAGCACTCCGCCAATAATAATGCGGTCTATATGACTGTAGGTCATGCTCCCTTTACCTGGAATAAAGAGATCAGTTACTAGAAACTCCTTCCTCAGTTTTTGCGTATTAAAGGTTTTTGCATGTTCCGGATGTACGGGATGTCTTGTTTCCATCGTCTTGAGACTCCTCTCTTTAGTTAGATTCGTTTTAACGCATAAGCAGTCCCGGAAGCCACAGTGTTAATGGTTTCACGAAGCTTATCAAAACCAGCGTTACGATATTTGCCAAAAGGAATGGCAGGGCGCCTTTAAAGATCCTCCCTATGCCAAGACCTGAGATAGCCGAGCCAACATTCAGACACATACCGACCGGCGGTGTTACCAGCCCTACGGCAAGCGCCGTGATCAGGATCGCCCCAAATTGAATGGCATCGACTCCAATACTCTCCATAGCTGGAAGAAAAACAGGGGTTAGTAGAAGAATTGCAGGACTGACATCGATAAAGGTTCCAATGATTAGAATAACTAAATCGACCAGGAGGAGAATGACAAAACCAGGCACACTGAGCCCCGAGATGAAGACTGCCAGGGTCTGAGGGACGTACTCAAGAGCAAGAATCCAAATGTATAGTTTTGAAAGAGCAATAATGATCATCACATTGGCACTGGTTTTGATGGCCTTGCGTATAAGGGGCGGGATTTGTCTCAGCTTCAGGTTTCTGAATATAAGCAATCCTACGATTAGTGCATAAAACACGCCCACGCCCGCAGATTCTGTTGGGGTCGCAATGCCGAATACCACAGCGCCAACAACGCACACGGGCATGATTAAAGCAAGAATCGAACGTTTGATCGTATCGGTAATGTCCGCCCGCGTAAGAGAAACTTCCTCTTTTGGCAGACGCTTGATCACTGAAACGACGGCTGTGATTAAGAACATAATGATTCCGATCATGAAGCCAGGGATGGCCGTTCCGAGGAACAGCTTCCCTACTGAAGCTTCAGCTACGAGGGCGTAGATGACGACTGGGATGCTCGGGGGAATTATCATCCCCATAGTTGAGGAGGCAACAGTGATACCGGTGGCAAGTTCTAAGGAATATCCTTTTTTCTTCATCTCCGGGATAAGTACGGCACCGATTGATGCGGTATCAGATACTGAAGAGCCGGAGATTCCTCCAAAGATCATGCTGGCGATCACGTTCACCAGCCCCAATCCACCCCTGATTCTTCCCACAAAAAGTTGGGCGAAATTGATGAGCCTTCGTGTGATACCGCACTCGTTCATCAGATGGCCCATGAGAATGAAGAGGGGAAGAGCGATCATTGAGTAAGAGTCCATACCCGCATACAAACGCTGGGGCAGTATAGAAAGCAGGTCCGGATGGACAAAGACGAAATAGAAAAAAGAGGATATACCCAGGGAATAGCCTATAGGAATCCCAAGGACAAGCAGAATAACGAGACTGAGCAGCAGAATTGTCATCTTGTATCCGCTTTCCGTTTGCTGGAAGGCGAGATGAGAACCGTGAAGCATATATAGAGGCAGTACAAGATGGCGAGCGAACAGCCAATCGGAACACTTGCTTTTACCACTCCCAAAGGTATTCGTATAACGGGGGACTCATCCCACCCAACCATCGCGATCCACGGTAGGCTGTAATAGACCATGAGCGCGTTTATGAAAGCAACGAGCAAGAGATCGATAACATCGATTACCTGCCTGGAATGAGAAGGGAGCTTGTCGATGATAAAGGTAATTTTTATATGTTCTCGTTTGCGGATTGCCACCGCAGCTCCGATGGCAGAGGTGTAAATGAAAAGATAGGTAATTAGCTCATTCGCTCCAATGATCGTTGAATTGAATACATAGCGAAGAATAACGAGAATGACGGTAATGAGAAAGATAGCCAGCAGAAAAAATGAAATAATCCCTTCAAAAAGTGCAGTTATTTTTTGTTCCACGCTTTGGTAGTGCGCCATAGAGACAGCTCCTTACTTACTATTTTGGGGTTCGGACTTTTCATTAAGAATATTGCCAGGTGGAAATCTCCTCCCGGCAATACATTATTCATCCCTTGAGGAAAGTGTCTATCTAATCAGCTTTAAGCCGGCAACCTCCCTGGCTTTATTAATCTCTTCCCAGGTAAAGTAGCCCTTATCCACATAGTACTGGTACACCTGCCTTCCAGCCTCTACAAAACCCTTGAGATTCTCCTTGGGAACATCGTTAATTTCAATCTCCTTCTGAAGGACGATTCTATAGTCCTTCTCGGAACTGAGCCAGACCTCATTGCTGTACTCCATAGTAGCCTCGGCTACGGAGTCAAAGATGGCCTTGAGGTCGTCGGGAAGATTCGAATACCAGTCGGCGTTGATGAACAGGGGATCGGGATGAACCTCCCAATTCACCACGGAGAGGTATTTCTGGGGCTCGTAGAATTTCATATCCACGATGTTGGAAAATGGATTTTCCTGACCGTCGACAACCCCGGTTTTCAGGGCCATATAGGTTTCTGTATAGGCCACTTGCTGCGGATTGGCGCCGAATGCTTTAAAGGACTTCACAATAACATCGATGGGAGGTGTCCTGATCTTAAGGCCTTTCAGATCCCCGATGCTGTTGATCGGACGGACATTGTTGGTGATCTGTCGCGCACCGCCGGCAACGCCGCAGGCCGGCACGTAGTATCCGCTATCGAGGGCTGCCTCGTTTATCGACCTGCCTATGTCGCTTTTCATCGTAACGGCTGCCTGTTGAGGATTCTCGAACAGGAAGGGAAGCGCGTACAGGAGGAACATCTTATTTGCCCGTTCCCACAGGCCGCCTCGGGTTCCCTGAACGGCTCCCGTTTTCACCATGTCCATAACCTCAGCCTCTTTTCCTAGAACGCCGCTAAAGTAGAGCTCCACCTTTATTCGTCCGTTACTGGCCTTTTCCAGTTTTTCTTTGAAGAACTCCATCGACTTGCTTCGTGGATGTTTTTCAGACTGGGTATGACCATACTTGAACGCGTACACCATCTTTTCTGCCGCGACTTCTTCCTGGCCTTTAGCAAGTGCAAAGGTGCAGAGAACGGCCAGCGACAGAAGGATTAAGAGCAACCTCTTCATTTAAAGCCTCCTTCTAATTTATTTTAGATTTCCATATTATGAAAGTCGTTTTTATTATACAGCATAAATACTTGTTGTCAAGTAATTTTTTTGATGAGAGGATTTTGCACCTGAAGCTTTATACACTCTCAATTCATCTTAATCAGTAGCAAAGCGCTTAAAACTTCGTATAGAAATATTGGCATGCTAGGGAAGATACCGCAGAAAGCGGGAAGCAGAGACTAAATGACATATACCGGAATCAGTTTTTACTTGATTATGAATACCGGGGGCAAGAACTATCTGAACTAACCTGTGGCAGTCTAATACTGCAGCGAACCGGATAAGAGAGGGGGATATATCTTTCTTCTGAATCTTTATTTCTCCCAATAGCCAGGGATTACCATCACGAGTAATAAGGGCATCTACTTCCCTTTTTTCTTTGTCCCTTATATACCACAGTGTAAAGCTGCCAAGACCAAGGTCTGTCCACACATGGCAGGCCTTATAAAGGTGAGAGATCACCATGTTTTCAAACCTGGAGGCTTTATCCTGTACCTCAGACCAATCCCAATAATAGCTTTTTTGTTCTTTTATAATGGAACGGCTTATGCGCTTGTAAAAAGGTGCTAAACTGAATATGTAGTAGACTCTTTTAAGAGCAGAAAGCCAGTTCTTTATGGTTTCATGGGCAACTTCCAGGTCCTCTCTTAGTGAATTAATTGACAATGGTGAGCCTATTCGGGGATTTAATAGCTGGATCAGATATTCAAGACGATCCAGATCGTCTATTTGTGTTAGATCTCTAATATCCTCATGGGTTATCCTTTCTCTACGGTTACGGATCCATCTTTTATAAAATGACTGAGATTGTTTTATTAAAGGCTCAGGGAAACCCCCGAAGTCAAAGAGCGGAGTTATATTGCCATCAAGAATATCTCCCTGAATGAATGAATCCCATATTTCATCAGGATCCGGACTTTTATTTCCCTTAAAAACCCCTTCTATTTCTCCCAGAGAAAGTGGGTGCAGACGATATAAGAAATATCTTCCTAAAAGACTGTCTCCTCCCTTCTGGTAAAGATCAAGACGCCCACTGCCCGTAACCCAGATGGCTATATCATCCCTGTTTTCATCGTAAAAACCTTTAAGCCAGGCTTTAAACTTCTTCATCTTATGAAGCTCATCCAGTATCACCAAAGGCCTGTGCCCATATCGACGGATTGGCGCTAACAAATCCTCCCTTCCCAGTATTTTTTGCCGATGTGCCTGAATATCCCAGTTTAAGTAGAGTCCTTTATCTGGGCTGCTGTCCAGAACGGAGCAGGCAAGAGTTGTTTTTCCTACTTGTCTGGGGCCTGAAAGAAAGAGCATCTTTTCCGGTGGATGCAGAAGGGGCAGCCATTTTTCAAACGTCCTATCCATGTGTATATTTTAGATAGTCCTCTAAAAAAGTCAAGACTTTTTTAGACAGGCATATAAAAAGGGATGGAAGAGGACTGACAGCAAAATATATTATCGCTTTTCAAGCATGATTATTTAAATCTGGTCATAAAAAGATGATATTTTTTTTCCTTTACCCAAAATGGCATCAACTTTCTCTAATTCTTCGGGTATATTTATCTGCTGTGTGCATTTTTCTATACTATGATGCCCTAAAATCTTGTTTTTTTAGCAAGATTTAACTTTAAAAGAAACGTTTGGATGCAGCCGCAGGCTGCGCTATGCATTTACCGTATTTAACACAAATAGATGCATTACCATTTGGATGCTCTTTATTAACCTTTTTATTCGATCTAGCCAGTTTTCTATAACGTCTTTTGATTACAATATCCCAGAATCCTCTTTTTCCTTTGAAAGCAAAATTGTTAAGTATTGCAAAATTTTCAGGTATATTCACACCGGCAGGACACGGCATACAATATTTACATGATGTACATTGAACAAGAATGCTTTTTCAGTAGATATCTGCAAGCTCAGAGATTATTCTATTATCTTGCTCAATCAGAGAATTAACTCCGGATAAATCTGCACTTTTACAATTCTCATCAACCATTTTTTTTGAGCCCATTCCACTAAGAACAACAGATACCTCTGCTTGATTCCAGAGGAATTGTAATGCCCAATCTACGGGCATCCGTTGGGTTGATGCCTTTTTCATAAGCGTATTTTAATCCCTCATAAGTCGCCTGGATTCCGGTATCCATATAGTTATACTGAATCTGTGCAAGGTCCCAATTTTAAAAATTGATTGCGGTTCAAAGCATGAAAAAGATACGCATCCAAGTAATCTGTTTGAAGGCGTTTTACTGTAGATTTAGATACTTGTTAAAATCTTCTGTTTTACTGACTATAAACATGGGTAATTTTGTTACAAGAAAAACTCTTTCTCTGTATCCACCCTGTAAAGCTTTACCAAGTATTTTTTCACTTGCTCCAAAATGATAGAGCCAGCCAGTATCAAAATAATTTATTCCTTTATCAATTCCATACCGGATTAATTTAATAGATTCATCCCAATCGACTCCACGGAACATTCCCCTCGAAGGAAATCTCATACAACCGAATCCTAATGCAGATGCTTCCCAATTAAGAGAGCCTAACTTTCTATATTTCATTTTTTTTACCTCGACTCCTCATAAGCCAGATGCCGGTCAGCAGAGCTATCAGGCTTCCGAAGCCGTAGTAGCCGCTGACCCAATCGGCGATCATTCCCACGGTACTGACAAAAGCCACCCGGCGGGCCAGCCTTCGTTCCTGGAAGCCCTCAGCGCACCGCAGTTGCCACCCCCAAACGATGTTCAACCCGGCTGAGGCCAGAACGATAAGCCCGAAAACCAACCCCACAACGGGCCGGGTAGGGTGCCATGAAGGTACAAGCGCCAGGTCCCCACCGGGCAAGAAGAAGATCGACACATCCTGCGCCCCGCCGTAGAGCATCAACAACCCGCCCAGCAGGAATACGACCAGCCAGGCCCAGCGGTGAAATCCTTGTTTTTCCATAATCAGCTCTCCTTTCACACCAGCCCTATCCGACAAGCTGCTATAGATAGGTTTCAGGTTCTCTTCTCATCCGCCAAAACTGGCTCAAGATTCTGACTCCAACGTTAAAAAGAGGATTCCTAATCGCTCTTGCTCCCGAGGGACAGGCTTTTATGCACGCACAGCACAAAAGGCACTTTTGTTTATCCGTCTTCGTCAAGCCGTCCCTGTGGATGGCTCCTGTGGGACAAGCCTCGGTGCACCTTCCACACTGTATACAGAGTTTCCCTTTCGTCGTAGGGACGCCCGGCATGGTTCGCGGGGTCCATCTTTCTCGGTAGGCGGTATTCTTGGGGACTCTTAGCGCTTCAATCTCATCGAGATGTTCAACGTGAGCAATCGGGACAGCTTCAGAGGAATAAGCATGCTCCCCGATAAATGCTCCCGCTGCGATGGGGCTAAATCCTGCATTAACGGCAACGTCGTGCAACTCTATGAGAGCGTCTTCGAACGCCCGATTGCCGTACGTGACGACGAGAACAGCAGGCGTCTTCTCAGCATTGAACGTTGTAAAATAGTCCGCTATTTTTAACGGCACTCTTCCATAATGCACCGGCGTTCCGAGAATGACCAACTCGTTGTAGAAAGTCAATGATTCTCCTGCTCTTGTTGCTGGTTTTGTGCAATCTATGACTTTTACGCGCTTGCTGTGAATTGCATGTGCGATTTCGTTTGTTATTCTTTTCGTTGTTCCTGTGGGAGAGAAATACACCAGCCCCATGGACTGTATATTCATTGCTATCATCCTTGTTGGATTTACTTCCTCCTGGGCTTTGTCCAAACCTCAAATAACTCTAAATTGTATCAGAACTACTATCGTAAAAAGTCGTGCAAACTCCACAAATATCGGCGTGGAGATGTTTTTCGTCTTTTGTAGAACCAAACTCGCGGTTAGACCTACTACAAAAGCGTGTATCGCTGAGATGCTTCCTTCATACATATGAGCAGCAGCAAAAAGCAACGCTGGCAGAATGATCAGAATCTTAGTATATTTCAATGCCCTGCTCTGAATGAAACTCCAGTAGAATAGACTGTGGAGTACCGCGCCAGGAAATACAAGCGCCAGGAACAGGGGGAAAGGAATGGTTTCCATATGGAACAAATCAGCAGCATTCTGTGTGAGCATACGCGCAGGTTCAAGTAGCGGGGGAAATACTTGAGCCACACCTATTCGAACCAGGGTAAGCCCTGCCCCCGCCAGTACCCCCCACAGCACGGATCTACCGAGGTTTTCAAAGGTGATGTAAAGCTGCTTTGGCTGTCTGTATCTCAATATCCAGAGCGCCGGAAAGAGTATTGCGCTCAGGTACAAGAATGGGCTTGATGTGCCGCCGGTTAAGGGGATAATAAACACTGCAACCACCAGAGCTCCGATGAGCAATATATTTTCTATTCTCCTTTTTGGTTTTTTTGTTTCACGATTTATGTTTTCCATAATTATTACCTCCAAAGTTTAATTATTTTTATCTGCTTCTAACATTTTTTTCAGGGTTTCACTTTCTTCTTTCGCATGTTTTTTCATAGCTTCGACAAAAGATTTTGGAATTAACCAACCAAATCTTTGAACTGAAAGGACAGAAGTATAAATACATGTATTACCTTTCGCTTCTGCGCTGAATAATCCTTTCTGCCCAGTAATCCAGGCTAAAAATCCCAGGGGGCTAAGTTCCATCATAAATTTTTTATCGATTTTCTCTATTTTGGTAACCTTACTTCTGGCCTTAACTAATCTTCCGGCGATATATTCTTCAATATATACAACATCGCCTACATCCACACCCCCTGTTACCTTTACCCACCTGACATGATCTGGATGCCACTCCTTGTAATGTTTATCAAGATTGGTTAACCATTCTCCAACTTTTTCAGGTGATGTTCTTATCTCTATTGAATTTCTAACTATCATAATTGTATCTCCTTTTAATTATAGTAAAAGCGTTGATTGCTTGTACTTCAATATCCAGAGCGCCGGAAAGAGTATTGCGCTCAGGTACAGTGACGTACTTGATGTGCCGCCGGTAAAGGGAACAACACCCCCTGCAACAAGCAATGCTGCAACGAGTAGTATGCTCTCTATTTTTCCTTTTGACTTTTCGTTTTTCATTTTCCTGCCTCCCTTAATATTTTTTCCAGATCGTCTGGTGAGAAAAATTTGTGGGTTTTCTCCACCTCACGAACCAATTCCACCACTTTAGAGTTGTACGGCGTTGAAATCCCCATCTTGTTGCCCAGTTTCACAAATTCGCCATTCAAGTAATCTATTTCCGTCGGCTTGCCCCTGAGTATGCTTTGTAACATGGAAGGGATTGTGTCCGCGTTCCTTCTGTACCTTGTCATTGATTCAAATATTGCTGATGCTATGGGCAGGGGGGATTTGACAATGGTCTTGAGAGCCAATACTGGAGAGCCAGGAAGCGATTCAAGTTTGATGCCCGCTTTTTCCACCACGTAAAGCGACTCCTTCAGCATTAAAAGAATAATCCTTCTCACACTAGAATGTTGCCCCCACTCCCCCAGGCTCAAACCGGTCATGGCACCCGGGCTGTTACCCATGATATTCATGAGCAATTTTGTCCAGTGCGCCCCGTGAATGTTGTCGCGGATTTCTGTCTTGATCGCCTTGTTGAGAATGGATGTAATTCCCTCGATCCGTTCCCCGTTATCACCATAAGCTTCCCCCACGAGTAACACGCCGTCTAACCCATAAGTCACTCTCCCGGGTTCCAGGAAACGTGAGTGAATAAACACGACACAACTGATGATGTCTTCTTTTCCAAGCACAGAAGCGGCAATCTCGTCACTCCTGACCCCATTCTGCATGGTCACCAGCGGGACACCTTTGACGTACGGTTTGATCTCTTCACACGTCTCTTTTACGTCCTGTACCTTTACCGTCAGCAGAACCATGTCCGGCCTAAAGTCGAGTTTTTCGGCTGCTTTTACGTTGACAGTGAATTCACCCAGGATGCCGTCAACGAACAAGCCTTTTTTGTTGATAGCCTCGACGTGCGCCTGGCGGGCGATCAGGGTTACATCTTTTCCAGCGCGGGCCAACAAGCCCCCAACGACGCTCCCTATCGCTCCTGCTCCCACAACTGCAATTCTTGGTTTGATGTTCTGATTCATTTCGTTCCTCCTACTTCCTCGTGATTCATCGTCCCTGTGCCGCAATCACCCTTGCCAGCCAGCTCCTCTCCAGGACAATGGCGCCCTTGGGGCAGAGCTCGTTGCAGCAATAGCATTCAATACATTTCTCTCGGTTGAAGGTAGGATAGGGAGCCAGCCGCAGGGCTTCAACGGGACAGCTCTTTGCGCAGACGCCGCATTGCACGCATTTTTCTACGTCCACCTGCGGCCGAACGTAGGCGAGCCGGTTAATGAGGCTCATGAGCCAGGGCGGGAGATTCGACTGCCATGAGGGAGGCCGCTTAAACGTCACCGTCACGTCCTCGACCCTCTCTCCCAGGACTTTGATCCCGCCCATGTCCCCATTGCCCAAGCCCCGATCCGTAGCTACTCTGGTGGTTTGAATCTCCATCGGTTCAAATCCGACCATGCGCGAGGCCACCGCGTCCAGGGCCACGCCGTCGGCCGAAGCCAGGATCACCCCCACAGGCTTCAGGTCCCCGTGAGCCGGGCCCTCGCCCTCCATGCCGATCACGCCATCCATGATGGTCAGCCTGGGCTTGACCACGGAGTAGATATCCACCAGCGCCTCGCTGAAGTCCTTGGCGGACGCCTGCTGGGCGTGGATGGTCCTCCTCGTCCTGGGTGACACGGTGCCGAACATGTTCTTCACCGCCCCCGTGAACAGGGTGAGGCCGTGGGTCTTGAGTTTGGGCAGGGAGATGATGACGTCGGCCTCCAGTGCCGTTTTGGCCGCATAGATTGAGTGCAGCTTCTTCCCCTTGAGGACGGGGACCTCGGCGAAGCCCCGGGTCTCGAACTGGAAGGCCTTGCACCCGGCCTCTTTAGCAACCGCCTCCAGGCCCGAGGTGACCATGGCAGTGGTAGCCTCGTTACCGACGTGAAAGACGCCCGGCGTATCGGCCACGACGGGCACGCCGCCGACCTCCTTCACCAACTCGATGACCGCTCTGGCGACGCTGGGATGAGTATGGACCCCCTCCCCGGCCGACAACAAGTTCACCTTGAGCAGCGCCACATCACCGGGCTTGAGGTACCGCCTCATGCCCCCAATGAAGTCAACGCTCTGCCTGATGGCGCGATTAACTATCTCCTGCTCGTAGTTTGTACACTTAACGAGTGCCACCTGACTTGTTCCCATTTATTGTTCATCTCCTGATTGATTCGATTCTTCAACCTGCGAATATTCGGCATATATCGCATTAACCGAACGATTCTGAATTTAAAAAGTTTAGTTCAATAAAAAGTTCCTTTATCGAAGCAACAGCTTAAAAAATATATACACACCAAAGCTCAAGCGGACGCTAAGATTTCGATAGAGTGCCGGCCACCTTCTCCAGCAAACGAATCAGTTCTTCCTGTTCCTGTTCATCAAGGCAAGACAACATTCTTTCAACCATCAACCTGGCTCGCCTATTTTTATCCGCCAGGAGATTTGCGCCTTTTTCCGTCAGACGGACCTGGACAATCCGGCGATCTTCTTCGGTCCTGCTTCTTGAAACGTAGCCCTTCTCTACCAGCCGGTCAATAATTCCCGTCGTGGAACTGAGAGCCACGGAAAGCCTTTCGGTCAGTTCGCTCATAATGAAGTGTTCACGTTTCCCCAGCACCTCAAGTGCTAATAGATCCAGCTTGGTAAGAGTAGTATCCTTGAATGATGATTCGAACCCGGCGTATACCTCCCCTAATCGGGGAAACAGCCTGGAAAATCTTTCAACTGCTTCTTCAGATACCATCTCAGCTTCCTTGCTTCGCCTTCAGAAATATTTATAGCTTGAATTATATTGCTATCCGAAGCATTTGTCAAGTGCGATTTTAAAGTGTAACAGATACTTTCCACATTTACCCTCTTGCTTCTAGTGGTTATACTGTACTTGAGTATAAAGGTGTTGTTAACCTTACTATGAAGAATCAACTGTTTCTGACAATGACAGCCGGTCTACTTGTCGAAGATACCCACCAGGGTAGGCCAAGCTCATTGCCAAGGTATACGAGGTCGATCCGTTGACCTGCAGCCGATGTGGTTCCTCGATGCGAATTCTTGCGATCATCACCGAGCCCGAAGAGGTTCGCAAAATTCCCATCAGGGGCATCTGGTCAAAATCGGCCGGTCTCCACCGGGCCTTGATCTCGCTTCGCTTAACTAGCCTTCTGACCACTCTCTTCTTGTTCCGGGGGCTCACTTGAGTCCCTGTTGCATGTCCCACCCTGAATAGACACCTACGTTCCCGCGCCAACTCTTCGGTCTAATACTCCGTCTGCACGATTTTCGCCTGCTTTCACTAATTGTTCCTATCACTCACTTGTGCGGTGCGTGGAAATGCGGCGCAAGTGCTCCGATCGCCTCAATGTCTGCCGAATCTGGGGTGTTGCCAGCCCATCTCTGATTTTAATCGTTCCTAACACTTAACTTTTACTTTTAGATTCAGCTACCTTCTGGAAGTCCTCCAGTACTCCCTTGGGGTAAGATAAAGCCTCCTTCTCCAACAAAACCAATTTTCCATATTTTTATTGCAGATTGAGGTTTCACAAAGACAAGATTTCAGCAGTGCTGACGTCCTTCCGATCTCTGACGGGTGCGATTTCATTTTGCAGGTAGGAAGTTGAAGCAATTTGGCTAATTGTGAAGTTATATATAAATGAAGAGGGTTTCACGCAGAGGACGCAGAGGAGGTGTCAAACAGGTGCAGGAAAATTTCTTATCGTAAAAGATAATAGGCTGTTGTATAAGTGTTCATAAACTCCTGGACCCCGGATTACTGGAATCTGTTTATGACTCTCATCAAAGACGGAGTTAAAAGGATCGTTAATGATTTAGGAAATAAGGATAATGATCTCTGCGAGCTCTGCGTGAAATTCTTATAGAATATTAGGTTAGATCCTACCTACTTTTTGAAATCGATCCCATCTCTGGCTTCTTAATTGACTTTTTTTCCCTTTAGGATTATAAATTTCCTATAAATTACTGCGCTGCCATTGGTGAGTAATTCTGTGACTACTTGTTGGAGGCGCTTATTACTGTACTGCCGCCCTGGATCAATCTGGATTCCTTCTCCATTATCCGGCTTTCCAGTCTGATCGTTTCCCTGAGCATCGCCGTTTACCTGTTCAAGATCAAAGGAAAATCGATCCCAACCCTACTTCTCGCCTGGGCGTTCACCGGAGGTGCAATATTCAATCTATCCACGTTTCTGGAGTTTGCCGGTCCTTACTACTGGCAACCCTGCAACCTGCAAAACCTGATTATACCATTCCTGCTTGACCTCGGTCCTTCGATTGTCACCGTATCGTTTCTGCTGTTTGCCTATTACTTCCCTCATTTTCAAAAGCCTGACAAGAGGGAGTTTAGAATAGTACTTATTCTGGCTGTTATCGCTAACCTGGCAACATTAGGATTGACCTTTTACAACTTTGTCATTCTGGAGAGAATGAGCAGCTATTTTGGATTCAGAATGCTTTATCACATCCTTCTTTATATCACTGTAGGATTGCAGTTAATCCTGGCTGTCTTCTTACTCTTCCGCAAGGCAGTCCTATTTTCATCCGGCAGATCCCGCTCCGTCTGGCTTAGGTTGATCAAGCCCCAGGGAAAAGATGCTCGAGCAGCCTGGTCTCTTGCCCTTGTCCTGCTTCTGCCCTTGCTTGCTGTCTGCGGTTACATGCTCATGACCCTGGGCGTTTTACCTCCAACAATAGCGACCTACATCGTGTGGCTGGTCTTTCTTTTCTTCTATTTCAGCTTCGTGGTAACTTACCTGAACCACACCGAAGAGCCCACGACGTTTCAAGTGAAACTGGTTGGTGTGGTTCTCGTCCTCGTAGTGGCAATCTTGGGCCTGGTAGCCATTATTGTCGGAGAATCCTACAAAAATGATTACCTCAATGAGGATCTCGTTTCAGATAGGCAAACCATTCATTTTGCCCTGAATCGGCATGGAAGCTACGACATCTCCAAACCGACATATCGTTTCGATTCAAATTTGGGCTCGAAGATCGAACCAGGCTACGGCGAGCGGGAAAGGCTGGACCTGCAGTTTCCTTTCCCTTTCTTCGATCAGGTCTTTAAAGAGATTCACCTCCTTCACGGGCCCATGATCTATCTGGGGGATGAAATCAGAGAGGACGGCTGGGGAGGATATCATCCTCAACCTGCTATAGCGCCAATGATCATGAATGTGGAGCCTGCTCGTGGAGGTGGGATTTTTTATAAGAGTGAGCCGGAGAGCATGACTATCACCTGGTATGAGGTTCCGGAGTTTGGACACGATAATAGTAATACCATTCAGCTGGTTCTGTTCAAAGACGGTTCCTTCGACTTCACCTACAGGGAATTGAATGTTGAGACCGGCTATAGTGGCATACAGATGTACCTCTATACGACGGCGAACCTGACCGGGCATCATCCAGGCGCCGGCACTGAATCCGTTCCTTCCGGTCCCAAGCTGGTGGGGATCCATTCGGGCAGTGAAGGTGCTGCCCTGCAGCCGGTTCGGTTCTCGCGTGGGCTGCCCTATTCGAGCGACAGCCCGGGGGTTATCTTTGAAGCCTATGACATTGACTTCTATCACTACCTGCACAACAGAATGTCTCTGCTGATGCTTATCCTTGTTGCCTCCTGCATTTTTGTGCTCTTTTTCTTTCCCTTTCTCTTTAAGGCCAGCCTGATCAAACCCTTGCAGGCGCTTTACAAGGGCATGCAGATAGCAGACAGTGGCGATCTTGATGTTTACGTTTCTCCACAATTCAACGATGAGATCGGCTTTCTAACCGAGTACTTCAACCATATGCTTCAGTCCATCAAAAAGGCAGAGGCAAACTTTTGGGCCCTGGCTGAAAACGCTCAAGATGGGATTCTGATCATATCAGAAGAGGGACTCACGATTTATGCCAACAGGAGGGCCAGTGAGATCACCGGCTTTACCTTTGCCGAACTGATGGAAATACGCTTAAAAGAGCTGGTGCGTTCTGACGAGTTTAGTAAGACATTCGAGCAGTACTGGAAAAGATCCGAGGACAAGCTGGAGCCGGGGCATTATGAGGCTGTAATAAAAACCAAGAATCTCCTGGACTTGCCTGTAGAATTGACAGTCTCTAAAACGGTTTGGCATGGAAAGCCTGCCGGTGTGGTCATCATTCGTGATATTAGCGAGCGAAAGAGGAGTGAAGAACAGGCCAGGCTCCAACAGCAGCGATTGATGCAGACCGATAAGCTCACTTCCCTGGGTGTATTGGTGGCTGGGGTGGCTCATGAAATAAACAATCCCAATCAGACCATCCTGTCGAACGCGGCGCTTCTCAAACGGGCCTGCCCACAACTTCTCTCGATCCTCAACGAGTACTCAGAAGAAAACGATGAGTTTCTTATCGCCGGGCTGGAACAAACGGAGTTTCGGGACAGTTTCACCGGACTGCTCGAAGGAATCGGGACGTGCTCCAAACGGATAGATGGAATCGTTAAAAACCTGAAGTCCTTTGCCCGTAATGAACCCAGAAACCTTATGACCGCCTTAGATATCAACACGGTGATAGGGGCTGCCGTAGAACTGGTTTCTAACTTCATCAAAAGAGCCACGGATCACTTCAGCCTCCAGCTTGAAGAAAATCTTCCCAAGATCAGGGGGAATGCCCAGCGGATAGAGCAGGTGATCATCAATCTTATCCTGAATGCCTGCCAGGCCCTCTCAAATCGAGAGAAGACGATATCCATCTGCAGTGTATATGATGAGGGTCAAAACACCGTTTTGATAAAGGTGCGGGACCAAGGTAGCGGCATTCCGGAGGAGCATCTGGCCAGGATAAAAGACCCGTTTTTTACAACCAGATATGAGGCAGGCGGTACGGGCCTGGGTCTGTACGTCTCAGAGACGATCGTTGAGGAACATCACGGCACCCTGGGATTTGCTTCAGAGCCGGGAAAAGGCACCGAAGCGATCATTACCTTTCCGGTGGAGGAGGGTTGATGGATACCAACCTATTTCCAGCGAATCCCATTCTCATTGTCGATGATGAAGAGGCCGTCATTCAGAGTCTGACAAACATATTAAAATCAAATGGCATCAACAACATCATCGGCTGCCAGGAGAGCAGACAAGTCATGGCGAATGTACGCAGCACGGATATCGAAGTGATCCTGCTGGATTTGAGCATGCCTCATATCTCCGGAGGAGAGCTGCTTTCCGAAATCCATCCGGATTTTCCCCACATCCCAATTATTATTGTTACAGCCACCAATGAGGTAGAGGCGGCCGTTGACTGCATGAAGGCCGGAGCTTTCGATTATATGGTGAAAGCCGTTGAAGAGAACAGACTGATCAGTGGGGTCAAACGGGCAATAGAGATCAGGGAGTTGAAGCGGGAGTACGCCGAGCTGCGAACACGTTTTTTAGCTGACAGGCTCAACAATCCGGAAGCATTTTCGCAGATCATTACCCAGAACCGTCAAATGCAGTCAACTTTTCTCTATGTGGAGTCTATCGCTAAAACAAATGAGCCGGTTCTGATTACGGGTGAGACAGGGGTGGGGAAGAACCTTGTGGCCAGAGCGATACACGAGGTCAGCAAACGAGCCGGCGCCTTTGTAGCGGTAAATGTAGCCGGACTCGATGATGCGATGTTTGCCGACACCCTTTTCGGGCACAAAAAAGGCGCGTTTACAGGTGCGATGGGCTCTCGCGAAGGGCTCATCCAGCAGGCAAAAGGAGGAACCCTATTTCTCGATGAAATTGGGGATCTGAGTATGGCTTCCCAGATAAAACTTCTCAAACTACTGGATACTCGAGAATATTATCCACTGGGATCAGACCTGGCTAAACGCACCGATGCTCGCATTGTACTGGCCACTAACCGGGATCTCGATGAGCTCATAGAAGAGAACAAGTTCAGAAAAGATTTGTACTACCGCTTATCGACCCACGAAATAAGAGTGCTGCCCTTGCGGGAGAGAAAGGATGATTTACCGGTTCTATTTAACTATTTCCTGGAAGAAGCAGCAAAAGAACTTTCTAAGAGCAAGCCTTCAGTACCGCCGGAGCTGTTAATCCTGCTCGAGACCTACCACTTTCCGGGAAATATCAGAGAGCTCAGATCCATGATCTTTGATTCTGTAAGCAAACAATCCACAAAAACAATCTCTTTGACCCCCTTTAAAGAGGCCATCGGACGAATCGCACCAAAAGTGACTGCTAAGTCTTCAGAGTCTCTTTTGATATTTACTGAGAAGCTTCCAACCATCAAACAGGCTACTGATCTTCTGGCGGAGGAAGCTCTGAAGCGCGCCAAAGGGAACCAGTCCATCGCTGCCGGGCTTTTAGGGATATCCCACCAGGCCCTAAACAAGAGACTTCAGCGCAAGCAGGAGCGGATGTAGGGTCTGCCGTCGGCTTCGTTGTAGCTGCGTTCACTGGGTCACTCTTATTAGCAATAGTGATCGGAGCGCCCGCGATTATAGATTGAGCGATTGCCCATACGATCAAGGGATTAGCTCCCAGCTCTTCTAAAAAGGAAAAGATTTCAGCCAGAAGCACAAAGACAGCAAATCCCGGTCAAAGGTGTGTGAGGATATCCTATATGCCCAGTGCTGGGAGGACTCCCAAATTGACCGTGAGGCGTTCAACATCGGCCCCCGCGATGTTGTGTTTTTAATCACATCGGGAGGATGCAACGTGATGACGTTCCTCATTGACAACCATCGCAAGATAATTACTCTGGATCTGAACCCTTACCAGAACTATCTTCTCGATCTTAAGATGGCTACGTTCCGCTCCCTTGATTACAGCCAGCTTCTGGAGTTTTTCGGTCTCTCACCGTCCAGAAGGCGTGCCGCACTTTACCAAGCCCTTCGTTCTCATCTAACCCTAGATAGCTGTGAGTACTGGGACAACCAGCCGGAAAAGATCCACACTGGTGTAATCCACTGCGGTCGCTACGAAGGTTATATGCACTTCTTGCAAAAATGGTTCAACCGGTTGATGGGCAGGTCATTAGGGGAGAAGTTATTCGCTGTAGAGAGTGATGCGGAAAGGTATGCACTATACCGGTGTGAATGGGATAACCGACGGTGGCGATTCCTAACCCGGGTTCTCCTCAGCCGAACGGTTATGGCGCTCTTGTTCGATAAGGTATTCTTCACCCAGTTGGAGGAATCGTTCTCCTTCGGCAACCATTTCCGGGATAGGCTAAGGCGGGCGGTGGTGGAGCTTCCGTTACATAAAAACTACTTCTTTTCTTACATCATGCTGGGGCGATTCTCAAGCTACCACCCTCTTCCCGTATACCTGCGGAGGGAGAACTTCGATGCAATACCTAGTCCGCAGAATGGCATGCGATAAATCCGGATGCCAAAATGAAAATTAGGACACTAAAAATTGGCGATTAATGAAGCCCCCTGAGAAAGGGGGCTCTGGGGATTTTACTCAAAAAGGTGCAAGCATCCAGATTATGGCCTGCGCTTCAATTTCATTTCAAAATTAAAACCGGTCAGAAGAGTGAGCCGCGGATGCCCACCGCTCGGTGTTGGGACTATGGCAAAATTGACTGGAACAAAGACATTCTTAAAGGAAAATGTCCATCCCACTGCATATACAACAGATACTGTGACACCTGGTCCTTCCGTAGACCTCGACATGCTGATATTCGGACCTAACCCGAACTCCAATCCGGCGTGGCTTCTAAATCCAATAAGCAGATTCAAAGACGGCAGAACTATATTTTGGTCAAGTCCGCCTATTACAAGCACTTCCTGGAAAGCGAAGTGACTTTTAGTTCCACCCAGCCGGATACGCTGTTCTAGGTTTATCCCGAATTGAGTAAAGACTGGGAAGTATTCTCGGTTGTCGTCCGGAAAAACCTCCTGTACAGAGTTGTTAAAATCATCAGGATTAACCACTACATAGCTGATACCAACCCGGGGTCCAAAAATTAACTGCAGCCTCAACTCCTCATCTCCGGTCTCGGCAAGAGCCTCCGCAATCCCGAAAAAGAGTAAAAGCGGCACCCACATCAAAAGAATCAATGCTTTTCTCATAATCTTCCTCCTTGCAGGTCGAAAGTGTTTAGTTGTTTGCGATCAAGCGTGTGATGTCCCTTTCAACCTGTTCTAATTTTTCGCGTATGGTATTAATATTTGGCTTCTCAAGCCAAAGCATGGTGCCAATTACGGCGCTGATACATCCGGCAATACCTAAACCAATACTTATTCCTCCTAATCGTTCGCTCTGAGAGCATGCACCCTGCCGGGAGGCTCTAAGCTTAAGGATCAAAGTAGCTCCCGTGCCTGCGGAAAGGCCCGCGCTAAATCCGTAAAAAATCCAGCTCGCTGTGGAAAGTCTCCTGCTGTTTATGAGATCCCTTTCAAGCCTCTGGGCCAAGAAATTCCTTTCAGCAAACAATTCACCATGCTTCTGCCGACGTGCATTTTTTTCAAGTTCCGCTTGAAACTCAGGTGTTGGGCTCAGTAAGGGAAAAAGCTCAATTATTTCCCCCTGATCCACCTGAATGCTCTCTACACTGGTCAGATAGTCTGGGTGCGATGTTTGGATTGTATAAGTTCCGACCGGAATGTGTTTAATCGAGCCTTCTCCGGATATAGTTCTGGAGTAGTTTTTACCACCTATGATTGCGTTGGCTCCATGGGGAATTTTATAGTGGAGGGTGCCCACGGGGACTAATTCGGCATCAACTATAGTCGTTTGGTTTGGGAAAATGGTGATTTCCGCTTGCCCATACAGCCCATTTCCACTCAATACCAGTGAATGATCACCTGCGGGTATATCTGCAAAAAGCCCATCCCCTATGAAACCCAGTTCATCTTTATCGAGATAAACCAGTACGTTAGACTCGGCAGCTCGTATAAAGAGTCGACCAACTTGCTGATTTGATATTCCATTTTGATTCGTATTCAATCCTGCCAGCCTGTAGCCAAGTATTTCCGCCTGACTGGCGAGATTTTCAATTGAATCCGCGTTTACCTTATCCGCTTTCAGAGTTTTACCGCTTGCCACATCAATAATCTTGGCAGTGATTATGTATTTGATCCCAATTCGCGAGATCGTGCCGAGCACGATTTGCTTTGCCGAGAGAAGCTTACCAACCTGTATTACGAAATTCTTGTCGGCATAATCTGCAAAAGAAAATTCCTGAGCTGCAAGCACTTCAGATATCTCACCTTTCTCCACAACCTGAAACATAGATGATTTTACCAGCCCTGTTTCTAAGAGACTCGTTAATGCATTCGCTTCTGCTTCTTTAATAGCGCCTAAGGCTCGTAAAGGTATGACGGCAATTGAGGGATGGTTCTGCGGAAATACAGTTAGGTTTCCGCAGAGTATAAACAGAAAGCTTAGGATTGGACGGATGATTTTCCTTTTTCGCCTGGCATTCATCATTGCTACCGCGCCTCTATAGTATGTTTCCAGGAAAACCGGCCCATATAAGTCGGCACTCCCTATAACTAATCAAGCAATAATCATGCCAACTTTTCCTGTGGATCTAATTCCTTTTGCTGTAATGAGTTGCCCACTAAAACAGATTTTCTTCCCCGAGTAAGGGGCTGCAACTTAGGGTGCAAAACCAAGAGGATAATTAAGCTTAATTCTTTGTCAGGTAATAAATAAGCTGCTTAAGATATGAGTTGCAGCAAAGACGAAAGTTGCAACCACTGGATCATACATGCCTGTAACTCAATTCCTCTGCTTCGAAGTACGAAATACCCAGCGCCACAAGGCGCAGGCTGCGCTCGGGGTTTGGAAAGTCCTAAATAAACCAGACTCTCCCAAAACCTCTGTCTTCCTACATACCCAGAAGGCAGAATGTCCTGCAAACTGTATTTAAAGAACATTTTAATGACTTCAGATAAGTGTATGATGAGACATATTCAAGAACATACGGCAAATATCGTATTGATCGAATTACAGAAGTTGTAGAGGGATTTATTAAATGTGGTGACTATAAAGAAGGTCTCGCTAGAATAAAATCCACAGGATGCCCACAGGGTGAAACCAAAACCATGTACCAATTCAGACTGCGGTCATCCACAGGATGAAACCATGATTATTTTGTCCCTCTCTCCTGTAAGGGGTTCTATCTCTGTCCCTCTTGCCACCAGAAAAGAACACTACTGTTTTCAGAACAAATAAACCAAGAAGTTCTCTTAAGGCTTCCTCACAGGCAGTGGGTTTTTTGTATTCCCAAGTGCCTTAGGGTGTTTTTCAAGCATAACAGAATGCTGTTCGCCGATATATCCCGGCTGATTTTTCATATGCTCCAATCTTACTATGATGAGGTTTCGGCAAAGGCCATCCAAACCGGCGCCATTATTTCCTATGAGAGTGCAGGAGATTTTTTGAGATGGAATCCCCACTGGCATGGGATCATCCTGGAGGGAGGATTCGACAAAGAAGGCACTTTTGTATATCTGCCCATATCTAATACTTATAAAATCACTGAACTGTTTAGGAGACTGGTTATAAAGTACTTTCAGGAGAAGAAACTAATAAATGAGCAGAAAGCTTAAGAATTTATTATCCTGGAAGAACAGCGGTTTTAGTGTCGACAACACGGTAAGGGTTTATGGAAATGACAATAAAGCAAGAGAGGCCTTATCGCAATATATAGCCAAACCTCCTGTGTCTTTGGAAAAGATAAAATATGAGCCGTTTCACGGGAAAGTGCTTTATAAGACACCCAAATACAATGATTATTTTCCCCAAGGTCGGGACCTTCCGGAAGGAAAACTTTAAATTTTTTGATGCCTTGGATTTCATAGCTGCATTGACAGCGCATATACCTCCAAAGTGCAAACAGTATATCCGTAGGTATGGCCTGTATTCCTCTCGGACTCGTGGGCTCTGGCAACGGATGGGGTTTTGTATGAAGCTTGCTCCTCAGGGCTGGAAGGAGAAACATCTGGATAATCACGAGGAATCAATACACATACCAACTGAAATACCTGAATGCAGTGTCGAGAAAAAGGTAGAAAAATCTACCTGTCGAAGATGCCCGCCAGGGTAGGCCAGGCTTATCAAAAAAGTCTACGGCACTGATCCACTTGAATGTCCTCGTTGTGGTTCTGAGATGAAGATTCTGGCCATAATTATAGATCCCGGGGAGACAGAGAAGATACTTAAGCACCTGGTCAAAAACGGTCGTCCCCCTCCCAATTTTGATCCACTCTCTCCGAACTGACGTTTCTCTCCCATTGCATACTCGGGGTCGAGTTATGCCCTTTCGGTAGTAGCGCTGTGTGATTTGGCAGAAATCCTTGTAATTTCCGGGGTTACCTATTACACAATAAATTCTGTTTGGGATATTTTACGAAATATAGGTCTTATAGGGTGTTCTTAAGGAACATTTTCGGGATTTCAACCGATTTTGCTCTTTAATGCCTTGTAGGAGATTATAAGTTTTACTATCATTATCTCTTTTCTATCCTATTAAATATTGCTATGGCCTCAGTGTAGTTCTTAAGACGGAAATAACAGACAGCCCGCCTGTAATGAGCATCGGGCACCTTGTCTGAAAGAGGATAGCAGTCTGAAAATTCAGCATAAATATCCAAAGCTAAAAGATAGTTCCCGGTTCGATAATGATTCTCCGCCTCAGAAAACAGTTCATCTTCAGAAGTAGAAAAAACGAAAAGAACGGGCACTGTGAGTAATAGAATCAATATAAGCTTCATCTTCTTAATAAAAGGTAGTCCTATTATGAGATTATTTCAATTACCTAATCTATTAGAAGAGCGGCTGCTCTTTATTTGCCTACACTTTTAGCGCTTGTTCAAAATCTTCTATAATATCTTCAGTCGCTTCTATACCGACCGATACACGAATTAAACTGTCGGAAATTCCCAGGGCGTGTCGATCTTCAGGAGACATACCGGAATGAGAAGTAGTAGCCGGTCTGGTAATAAGTGTTTCTATGCCTCCGAGACTTGGCGCAACTACCGGTAATGTGGTTTGTTGCATAAAACGCTCAGCCACTTCTACGCCGCCCTTCAATTCGAAACTCAACATACCGCTGAATCCATCAAATAACTCGCAGGCACGCTCATGATTGGGATGGCTTTCAAGACCCGGATAGTTGATTTTTTCAACTGACTGGTGTTCTTCTAAATACTTTGCTATTTTTAATGTGCTATCATTCTGATGTTTGATCCTTACTGCCAGTGTTTTCATACCGCGATGAAGTAAAAAACAGGCGTGTGGATCGAGCGAAGCACCGAGGTGATTGAGCTTGTGCTTGATCTTTTCTACTAAGTCCGCACGGCCGATGACAGTGCCTGCCACAATATCCGAATGACCGTTTAAGTATTTAGTGCAGCTATGGAGCGAGAGATCAAAGCCCCATTCAGGGGGACGAAAATTGAACGGGCTTGCAAAGGTGTTGTCTATCATTGAAATTAGCTTATGCGCTTTGGCAAAATCAACGACGGCTTTGAGGTCGGCAACCTGCAACAGTGGATTGGTCATGGTTTCGACATAAATAGCTTTAGTATCAGATCTTAATTTGCTTTTCCAGGCGCCCGGTTCATCGCCGTTTATAAAATCAAATGAAATTCCTAATGCAGCAAAATCTTTAGTTATGAACTCATGCGTGCCGCCATACAGACAATTTTGCGCAAGAAAGTGGTCTCCCGGAGAAAGAAGGGTTAAAAGAGCTGTAGAGATCGCCGCCATGCCGCTGGCGGTCACCAGCGCTGCCTCTGCATTTTCTAAAGCCGCAAGCTTTTGATGAAGGGCAATATGGTTCGGTGTGTTATTCAAACGAATGTATTTAAGATCGTTGTAGCTGCTTTGACCGGAGTATTCAAAAGTAGAAGACTGAAAAATCGGCATGCTGACTGCGCCATTAATCCGAGGTTCGGGTTCACCTGAGTGAACGAGCTTGGTTTCGAGGTGTTTATAATGTTTTTTCATAAATAGATCCTCCTTATTAGACAATACTTTTTTATAGTTACCCATTACTTAGCGCTGAGTCCGATCTGTTTTTATTTCTCCTGCCTTCTTAAGACCTATCTTGGTAAGAACCGGCCCTATTATCTCAAATAGAATACATGTGCCTGTAATGGTTGTAATAACTACAGAGCCGATATGCAAACCCCGGGCGCCCAGGCTTGCAAATTCATGCTTTGCAATAAGGGCTAAACCAATGGCAACACCTGCCTGGGAGAGTATTCCCAAGCCGAGATATTTTCTGATTTTTCTTTCGCTTTGCCAATCAAAGCACCAAGCCACGCACCGCCCATTTTATCCTTGAATGATGATTCAAACCCGGCGTATAACTCCCCTAACCGGGGTAACATCCTGGAAAATCTTTCAACTGCTTCTTCGGATACCATCTCAGCTTCCTTGCTTCGCCTTTGGAAATATTCGTAATTTAAATTACATCACAATCCGAAGCATTTTCCAAGTCCGAGTTTGAGGTGAACCGGATAAGAGAAGGGGAGATATCTTTTTTCTGAATCTCTATTTCTACCAATAGCCGAGGGTTACCGTCCAGAGTAATAAGGGCATCTACTTCCCTTAGTGTAAAGCTGCCAAGACCAAGGTCTGTCCAATTTCAACGGATTCGCAGAAAATAAGAAAGCTCTCATCTTAGAGGATGCCCCCTCGTGTGCCGGGAGTTAGTTGAAGGAAGGGCACATCAATCATTCCCTGCAGATATCCTGAACTCCAGGGTTCTTTTTTAAAAGAATCGAATTCTGTTATTGAAGGTAGTATCCGGGTGCCTGACCGGAAAAGACTGATAGTATTGTCGGGAGAATATGCATTAAGATAAATTTCGAGGTATATTTCACCGCTCTTCGTTTTCAATATATTGAACTCATGCAGCAGCTTTCCGGTGAATTGACGCGGCAGTACATCTAATTCTTTTCTGGAATGGCGATCCTTTATCTTTATACTGACTCCGGATTTACGGATTCTGTCTCTGAGTTCGGAGGCAAGGTAGTTTTGAATTTTTTCTCCGTTAAGCTGCCTGATGCCGGGAAGCAGAGGGCGAATAACAAGCTCTGTTCCCGGGTGTGAAAAGATTATTCGCTTCTGCGTGATAGTATAACCAGGCTCATTCTTCTTCTTTTTCATCTGCTCCTGATGAAGAAAGGATCATACGTTCACCTACTGTCCAGAAGCTAAGCAGTCCTATGCCAAATTCTCCTTGTATTCCCTGGATGCCTTCCTTTTTCAACCGCTTCTTTATTGAATCACAGATGTGTGTTGCTAAATATTTAATGCCGGGTATGCCCTCTTTATTAAACGGGATTCCATCGCCATCATCGATCACCTTTAAATAGAGATCGCCGTGTTCTTTGCCGCGTAGTATTGTAATATTCTTAGCACGGGCATCGATACTGTTCTAAATAAACTCAGCTATGGTTTTTTAAAGGGTTAGTCTGGGAGAGGGCAATTATTATTATAGCGTTCCAATTGTCGTCAATGCGGAGTTTACCGCCTTTCCCTTTAGGTTTTTGGCCGGGTTTTGTTTTTTTTCTGCTCCTTTGACGGGTTTTGGTTGCCATTGGGTGGATATTATAAGGGAACCACCATTATAGTTCAAGGTTGGTTCCCTTGGGCTTCGCCATAAGGGAACCTCGATCAGTTATCAAGGTTGGTTCCCTTGGGCTTCGCCATAAGGGAACCACCATTATAGTTCAAGGTTAGTTCCCTTGGGCTTCGCCATAAGGGAACCACCATTATAGTTCAAGGTTGGTTCCCTTGGGCTTCGC
>JAUWZD010000037.1 GCA_030615505.1 Spirochaetales bacterium
TGGGCGGTGCGAGGCTCGAACTCACGACCTTCTGGGTGTAAACCAGACGCTCTCCCAGCTGAGCTAACCGCCCTATGCAAGGGAAACTAACATATCCTTAGATAACTTGTCAATATAATACTTCTTGCCGGAACCGGGGGCGGTAAGGAACGACCAAATTTCAGGAGATCTTTCTGCTCTTATTGTACCAGTTTTTCTCTTTGCGTTTTTTAATCTGCTCTTCCCTATTGTTCCAGTAATACTTCAGGGTTTTTTTATTCTCACACCTTCGGCAGATCGCCTTGTTTTTTCTAAAAACTTCCATATGAAGCCACTTCTTACAATCCAGGCATTTCCTTTCGTTGGCATGCGGATCCTTTGAATTATGCAGGTAATAATAACTGTCCCGTATTTTCATATAATTTTTATGTGAGACTTTTCCGTTTTTCAGCCAATGATATATAGTTGACGGTTCTGTTTGAAACATTCTGGCCAGGTCTGATCTGCTCATATGATATTTAGAAGCAATCCATTCAAGCATATCGGAAATGGATGAATCATCCGGCAGTAATACTGACATAGTTACTATATCGGCTACGTTAAGCTTTCTATTGAAAAAAACACCATGGTTTTATTCCCATTCAATCGTAGCCGGCGGTTTACTGGAGATATCATAAACTACACGACCTATTTCTTTAACCGAATTTGTAATTTTGGCTGAAATTTCTAAAAGATCTCCGGCAGAAAAAGGATAAACATCAGCAGTCATCCCATCCTTAGAAATAACGGCTCTTAGAGCAAGAACATAACCATATCTGCGGGAATCACCGGATACACCGACAGAGCGTACGGGAAGCAGTACCGTAAAGGCCTGCCAGATCTGATCATATAAACCCCTTCGCTTGAGCTCATGGATATAGATAAAATCCGCTTCTTTAAGTATTTCACATTTTTCCCGGGTTACTTCGCCAAGAATTCTCACCCCAAGCCCCGGTCCGGGAAAGGGATGCCGTTTAACAGTTTCAGTGGGCAGCCCCAGGTGCCTGCCCAAAGCTCTCACTTCATCCTTATACAGATCCGAAAGCGGCTCTATTACAAGCCCCTGCTCTCGCTTCTCCTCGACCAGGGGGGATCGGACATTATGATGCGATTTAATTACTTGAGCCTTCTTACCCACTCCCTTACCGGATTCAATCATATCCGTATAAAGGGTACCCTGGGCCAGATAGGCACAATTAATGCCCAATTTTCTTGTCTCTTCATCCTGTACCCGAATAAACAGGTCTCCGATGATCCTCCTTTTTTCCTCAGGGTCAGTTACTCCCCGAAGTGCTTTCAGAAACCTCTCAGAGGCGTTAATAATATGCAGATGCTCCGCTCCCAGGCTCTCAAGAAGGGTCCTTACCTCTTCTGTTTCCATTTTTCTCATCAGGCCGGAATCGATATACATCAGGTGTACCTTCTGCGGCCGGAGAGCAGATAGAAGCAATACCGCCGCTACAGTGGAATCAACTCCACCTGATGTCAGAAGGAGGATCTCCTTTTTACCCACCCTGTTAGAGATCTGTTTCCTTATTTGGCCCAGGTAGGTTTCAACATTCCATTCTTTCTTTGCCCCGCATATTTTTAAACTGAAATTTTCTAAGATTCTACAGCCTCCCTGGGTATGAGTCACCTCAGGATGGAATTGAATGCCGGAAATCTTCTTCTCATCATGAACTATAAAAGCAGGAAGATTATTTTCGGTGTAGGCTGCAATCCTGAAGCCCGGGGCAACTCGCTCTATGGTATCCCCGTGGCTCATCCAGGAAATAAACCCGTCAGAAATTCCATTAAAAAGCGCTTGAGATTCCATAAAATGTATTTTCGCTCTTCCGTACTCTTTTTTTTCTAAAGAAGAAACTTTACCCCCATGATCATGGATAATTCTCTGCAGCCCATAGCAGATGCCGAGGATCGGAATATTTAAGGAGTACACACTTTCATCCGGTTCCGGTGCGTCCTGATCATATACTGAAGAGGGGGATCCTGAGAGAATTACTCCCTTGACATCTTGAGTAAGAACCCGGCTTAAGTCGGCATCACCCGGATAGATTTTACTATAGACCCCTATATCTCTGATTCGCCTTCCTATGAGCTGGGTTGTCTGACTCCCGAAATCAAGTATCAGGATAGTGTCCATGGATCTTTCCGGACAATTGTTTCCTTTCGATTATACCCCACCGAAATAACATCAGCCGGGGTTTCAGTGAACTCTTCGATAAACCGGATATAATCCCTGGCCTCAGAGGGAAGCTCGCCGAAACTCTTACATTCTTTGATACTCTTCATCCAACCCTTAAAGGATTCAAGCACAGGTTGAGCTTTATTGAGTGTTTCGATGGAGGCGGGGAATTCCTCTATGCGTTCACCGTCAATCTCGTAAGCCGTGCAAACTTTTATTTTCTCCATGCCGTCGTATACATCCAGATGGGTCAGGATCAGTGCATCGATAGAATTGGTTCTGCAGGAATATTTAAGGCCAACGAGATCAAGATAGCCGCAGCGCCTTGGCCTCCCGGTTGTTACCCCATATTCCCTGCCTATTTCCCTGATTGTCTCTTCAAGGTTACTATCCCTTTCAGGTGTAAACTCCGAGGGAAATGGACCGCTGCCTACCCGGGTACTGTAGGCTTTAAAGACTCCTATGACTTTATCGATCTCTGTCGGACCTATGCCTCCGCCTATAGCCGCACCGGCCGCTGAGGAAACACCTGAGGAAACGAAGGGATAAGTGCCGAAATCAAGATCCAGCAGGCTTCCCTGTGCGCCTTCAAACAGGATGTTTTTCCCCCGATTCTTCTTTAAAAGGAGAGATACATCTATCGTCATTTTCCTGATCTTTTCTCTGAAGGGCTCTAAAAATTTCTTATCCTCATGCTGAAGATCCTGCCAGATGAGATTGTCAAATATATCAGCTACCCGAATACCTTGACGGTTGGCTTTCAGAGCATAGGTTACGCCAATTCCCCTTCCTGTAGTGCCCAATGGTTTCAGTCTTTGCCTATCCATCCGGCGGTCCAAGTCTTTATAACGAGGAAGTACCAGGTGAGCCCGGTCAGCCAGAAAAACTCTCCCCTCCCAGGCAATTCCCTTTTTCGCAAGCAGCTCTAATTCCTCAAACAGGGTCTTTGGGTCAATGACCATTCCGATTCCTAAAATAGCCTTTTTTGATGGATGCACAATACCTGAAGGTATCAGGTGAAATTTAAATGTTTCATCTTCTATAACTACTGTATGTCCCGCATTTGCTCCACCTGAATAGCGAAGAATTATATCGGCTCTATCAGCCAAAAAATCAACCAGCTTCCCCTTCCCCTCATCCCCCCACTGTGCTCCGATAACAATTAATTTTATAATATCACCTCCAGCGGAATAACACTGATAATCCCTACTATGATAAATTAATATTTATATGATATTCTCTTCTTTGTAAAGGCATGCTTTAATTAGTATGAAAACAGATTCACCAAACAGCCTTTTTAAGGCAGCAATAAAAGCAGGAAGAGACAGGGATTACTCGAAAGCCATTAACTTGCTGCAAGATTTATTATGCAGGACGGACCAGATTCCAGGGGCTCTTCTCTATCTGGGAAGAAGTTATCATGCCCTTGGAGATTTTAATCGTGCTGTCCAGGCTCTGCAGTACTTTTTGAAGGTAAAAACGGATTCGCCTGAGGGACATTTTTTTATCGGCAGGTCATTTCTATCTCTGGGTCTGACCAAACAGGCCTTAAGACACCTTAAAAAATCCACTGATCTGAATTCTGATTTTTCTCCCGGCTTAAGTCTTTTAGGACTGACTCTGCTCAAATCGGGTAGACCCAGGATGGCTATTCATTATTTTGAGAAGGCATTAAAAATTGATCCGCAGCATCCGCGTATATTCAATGGATATCTCAACGCCCTTCTTACCTATGCCATCCGCTTATTCCACAGGGAGAAATACTCAGAATCCGCCGAGATGTTTAAGTTTATCCTTGAACACAGAAAGAACAGCCTGATTTCCCACCTGTATCTGGCCAGTATTTATCGAGAAACAGGTGATCATTATCAATCTCTGCATTATTTTAAACAGGCATCTCTTCTCTCACCGGATGATCCTGTTCTATTTCTTCAGAAAGCAGTAAGCTATCTGCTTCAAGGCGAAAATGATTCCGCTCTTGATGAAATGCATCAAGCCATGAAGATGCTCGGAAGAAGCTCCCTTAAATTGAGTGATCCGGAGAGTCTTTTACGATTGATGACACTTATTCTCTTCCAGAATAAACGCTATAGGGAAGCGATTAATTGCGGGCATCGTGTTTTGAAAAAATCCTATCATGATATTGAGATTCGCTCCATTATGGCTGAATGTTTTCGTAATCTGGGTGACTTAGTAAAAGCAAAGAATCACTATTTGAGGGCTTTAGACCAGGATAAACACAGACTGACACTGAATTACGGACTGGCTGCGGTTCTATGGCAAAATGAAGAGTTCAATGAGCTCTTACAAATTCTCAACCGGATTAGAAAAATTAAACCGGACGATGAATTTTCGCCCTATTATTTAGCCTTAGCCCTCCCCCATTTGGAAGAATCATTTGAAAAAACAATTCCGATCCTGCAGGAACAGATTCGCAAATTGGGTCCGGACCCTCACCTGATGAGCACTCTGGGTGGAGAGTACCGGAAAGCGGATCTCCCTCATCTTGCAGAGGGATGGTTTTTGCGTACCCTTAAACAGAATGAAAGCCATAAAGAATCCCTCTATTCACTGATAAAGATCTATAAGGAGCTGAATAAGCAAGAGGAAATAAAAAAAGCCTATAAGAAATATCTTGAGTATTATCCCGAAGACCACTCGCTGCGCCGGGAATTTATCCGGTTTCTATTTGAAGGTGAAAATTTTAAACAGGCTTCCTTAGAAATTGTGAAGCTCCTTCCTCATGAGCCTAATAACTTAACGCTTAAGAAAATGCTCGCCGTCAGCTATCGAAAACTGAAAAAATATCCGGAAGCAATTATTCTCTTCAGAGAGCTTTTAAGAGAAAATCCAAAATCAGAGGAATTCCTTCGGGCCCTGATTTACTGTCTTTCTGAAACCAACCGCAAACAGGCGGCTATCAATTTACTTGAGAAAGCACAGAGGGTATTTATAGATTCTGTCTCCATTCTTCTGCCCCTGGGAGTGCTGTATGTTAAGGAGAATAATCTGGAAAAGGCTGCGGAAACCTTTCGTAAAGTTATCTCCATCGCTCCTGGTGAATGGAAGGCACACAGGAACCTTGCTATTATCTATGAGAAGACAGGGAAACACATTTTTGCTGAAAAATTCTTTAAACGGGCTGAAACCTTAAAACAGGGAATCAAACCTTAGTTTTTCGTCTTCGTTGACATTTTCGTCTTCTTATATCATAATGCTTATTGTAGGAGGAAAAGTTAATGGCAACCAAAGCACTAGATTTGTTTCAGGCTTATAGTCAGGATAAACTCCCACGCGAAGGCGGATATATTGTCTCTTCTTTTTTTCAGCCCACTTCCGCGTATTCACGGTATGAAGTTGTTGCATATAATGGTGTGAAATCGCTGTATTTATCAGAGGAAGGTCTTACCTTCCAGACAGACGGGAATAAGCTTTTTGTTTTGTCAGAACCCACGAATTATGCTAATAAGCATTCGGAGCCCTTTAGAAGGGATCAAAAGCATCAAATTCCTCATCGATTTTCTGAATTAGAAATACTCACCAGTAAAAATCAAACCAGGGTAATGATCAGTAAAGAACCGGTAGTTTCCTATTCGGCCTTCACTATTCTGAAGCCAACGGGTATAAATTTTGCATTTATATTTTATAATCTTCCCGATGTTCTGGACACGATCGAGCAATTCTTTGGAAAGACCCTGAACCAGGAAGCGAATGTCCCGAAGCCGGATGCAACTAAAGCAGCGGCATTAATTAAAAAAGGATTGGAACAATTTACTATCTGGGTAGAATAGATATTTTTTAGACCTTTAATCAAAGCTTACTGTTTTTGATATTCTCTTGTGCAATGGTCAGTGCGGCGATAGGCACGGAATAAGATGAACAGGATACGTAGTTTAAACCCGCATCCATGCAGAAACGGATATTCTCCGGAACCGCACCGTGCTCCCCACAGAGCCCTGTCACCAGATCCGGCCGGGTCATGCGACCTCTTGCTACCGCAATGCTGACCAGTTCCTTAACATAGTGGTTAAGAATTTGGAAGGGATTTCCGTCCAGAATATCAAACTGTGTGTAATCAGGCATAAAGGAATTAAAATCATCCCGGGATAATCCGGTTGTGGTCTGTGTAAGGTCATTTGTGCCAAAGGAGAAAAACTGCGCGTATCTTGATATCTCTCCGGCGCCCAGTGCCGCCACGGGGAGCTCAATCATTGTGCCAATCCGGTAATCCACCGGCTTTGCCTTCATAGCTTCCCTGACTTCCTCCTCAACATCGATTAAGCCGCGAATAGCGCCGCCTTCGATCTTTTTCCCGTAAATAATCAGTTTCAGCTCACTCTCATTCATGATAAGGGGAATCATGATTTCAGGTTTTACTCTAATACCTTCTCTCTGCAGGGTGTATACAGCCTCAAATATGGCTCTAATCTGCATCTCATAAATTTCAGGATATGAAACGGCGATTCTGCAGCCCCTATGACCAAGCATGGGATTAAACTCATTCAAAGCTTCACAACGGGCCTTAATTTCCTTCTCTGAGAGTGGCTTTTTCTTCTTACTGGTTTTCATATAGGCCACAAATTTTTTCATCTCATTCTCATTATGTGGTAAGAATTCATGAAGAGGAGCATCCAGTAAGCGAATAGTGACCTCATACTCGCTCATAATTTTAAATATTTTATAAAAATCCGTCTTTTGTATCGGTAAGAGTTGATCTAGAGCCTTTTTACGTTCCTCCAAAGAATCCGAGAGAATCATCTCCCTGAATTTATTTATACGCTTCTCATCAAAGAACATATGCTCTGTTCTGCATAAACCTATTCCCGCCGCACCAAAGGTCTTGGCCAGACTTGTGTCCCTGGGTGAATCTGCATTGGCGCGAACATGAAAATCCTTAACATATTTGTGCACAAGCTTATTGAAGTCCAGCATGCCTGACTCCTCCGGATCCGGTTCAATCAGCTCTGCTGTTCCTAAGTAAATAGCAGGTTCACCATAATAAGGTACGTTCAAAGTGATATAGTCTCCCTCTTTTATAGTATATTCACCGATGAACGCCTTTTTACCCCGTATTCTCATATCCGGCTTTACCAAAGATACCTTGCCGTACTGACGGGCTACTACCGAAGCATGGGCAGCATACCCTCCCTCCGAAGAGAGAGCTCCTGTAGCCACCTCAATGGCTTTGACATCCTCTGCAAAGGTAGCATACAGACATAGGATGAGGCGTGTATCTTCACCCCTGTGCTGAGCCTCCTTATAGGCATCCAGAAGCCCTTCTGTAGAGAAGAAAACCCGGCCAATGGCTGCTCCCGGCGCGCCCGCGATTCCGCCCGATATACTTACTAACCTGGATACGGAATCCAAATTAATGATCGGATGAAGTATCTCATTTAACTGCTGAGGTTTTATACCGTTTACCACAAACTTATCATCCACCACTTTCCGGGCATGCAGATCGAGCAGGGTTTTAATTTCTGACTGGGTAGATTTGCTCATTACTGACCGCTGATCGATAAGCCAGAGTTTCTTATTCTCGATTGTGAAGCGGATGGAACGGATTTCTCTAAAATGGTCTTCCACCGTGTGAGCTATTCTTTCAAGCTGTGTCAGATAGGTTTTAGCTATCTTATGGATATCCTTTCCGGTGGCTCCGATAGAATTGAAGGCGCTTTGAAAAAAATCTCCCTGTATAACCCGATCGCCGGTTACTATATTGCGTGTATAAAAACCGCCGCTTACAGAATCCTTGCCATAGTTGCCGTAGACCATGGGCTGTATGAGCAGGGCAGTATCGTTGTGGTTAAGATCATCGAGCTTCAGCATATGGCTGATGCGCTTGAGTGAGATCTCAAGCTGGGTATAGGGATCGCTGAAAAAATCCTTGGGCAGCAGTGGAAGAAGTTGCTGCACGCTTTTTTCCCTCTGTTTGGCTGTCATATCCGCATTCAATTGCTTGTCCAGCTCCTCGATAGCAGCTTTTAATGTATCAACATCATCCTTCCTGTTTTCGAATTCAGCAATCCGGGCCTCAATTTCTAAGTTTCCCCTGATCAGAAACTGGACCTCATGCTGGCCGAAATTTCCACCAACAAATTTAATGAAACCGCTCAAGGTGGTTTCGGTTAAACCATAATTATGGAGGGTCGGATAGCTTGTGATCACTAAATTGGGGCTGATGACGATTTTGACCAGCATGGGATTGTCCGGGTCTCCAAAACACCTTCCCCTGACTGCCTCCAGTCTCTTGAAAAAGTTCTTTAAATGCGATTTTAAAGATATTTTATCCAGTTCTGAGGCAATTTCCGAATCAATAACATATCCGGGCAGTATGGGAAGATCAAGAGAAGCCAGCTCCATGGCTGCTCTGCCCCTGATACCAATTTTTTCCAGAACTACTTTATTCGAGATAAACTCTTTGTCACTAAAAAAATGGACGTTCTTTTTCATCTTTATTCCCCTTTTTATGTAACCTTAAAAGAGGTTTAGAATGGTATTTACAGGAAATTTTAAGAAAGCCTCAAACATGGGGCTTGCTCCCTGGGATAGATATCGCCTGAGTTTGGCCACATCCTGAACATTCTCACCGGCCACGGCAATGAGTATGGCGCTTCCATGTTTTACTTTTCCCCATTTGAAGAGGGTGTTAATATCGTGGATTCTCTCTCCCTCATAGAATATAAAAACATCTAAGCCGCTGTATTTTATCGTGTAGCTCTGGATAACCTTTTTCCAGGCTTCAACATTTCCATTATGGAACAACTCATTAGTTACAGGAATGGAGTACATGGGGGTCATGCGCCTCTTTTGCGGAGGCGCTGCCGGGACAGCCAAAGGTGCCGCCTGATCAGCGGCGGATGCTGCTGAAGGTGCGGCTGCACCAGTGTAAGCTCTTTCTATAGAAATCCTTCTTTTCGGCTTCCTGGCAGGGCGTGCTTTAGCCGGTACGGCCTTAGGAGCTGACGGTCTCTGTTTGAATTTTCCCTTAGTAAAAGAAGCGGAAATTTTTACCTTTTTTCCCTCAAGCAGGCCGATCAATTTTTCTGAAGCTTCCTGACAAAGACGGTCGTTTTCTTTGTCGGTAAAAGTACCTGAATACACGGTCAGAAGCTCAGATTTTCTCAATGTCTGCACACTGTCCCAGTGCTGCTCATTTTTGGGATTTATAAGAGTCAGCCCCAGATCTGGGTGGAAGTAAGACAGGACCATATCCACGGATGTCCAGGTACCTACCTCCTTTACAATAGAACTAAACTCACTGATAGTGTTTTCCAGATTATAGGAACGGTTTATATAATTATATTTAGGATGGCCGACTAATAGAGCATTTAGAATCGGATTAAGCTGGCTCGCCTCAAGTTCCTTCTCATCTAGAAGTTCATTTAAAATATCTGCTAAGTTCCTATACTCTTCAAAGCTGCCGACGATTTCCGTCATGCTCTTAAAATGCCTCAATGATCGGTTAAAACCTTTCCTCGTACCCAGTCCGGCGAATTCATAATTTGCTACTGCCATTGTGTTCCCTCTATAAAATAAAATGGTGATCCCTTAAAGAGGATCACCACTTTGATTTTAAAATTCTTACAGCTCCTTTAAGCCTTCTCTCTTTCGAGGCCTTCCCCTTCTGCCTTTCCTCTTTGTAGTTACATCAACAACACCCTTACGCCCGGGCGCCCTTGCCTTTTTTGCAGCAGGCGCTTTAACACCGGCTGCTGCTTCGCTCTTGCCAAGCATATCCAGATATTCATCTGCAGCAGATGTCCCTTCCGCGGTCCCTGCAACAAAAGACTGGGCTATGTCCTCACGAACTGTGGAACGCCTTCTGGAGAACGAGGCAAAGGCTGCGTCCTGGAATCCCTTGGAAACGCCGTGCAGGAACTCATTCAGCACGTTGGCCATTCCGTCTAAAGTAGCCTTCTTCCTCTTGATGGAGGTAATATCCACATCCAGCAGCAGACCGGGCTGAATATGATACGGATTGATTACGTACTCAAGCTTGTTGTAATTCCCCTCCAGGCTGTCCAGTCGTTCCTCCATAACGCGCCTCTGAATAGGATACTTGTATCCGTACACCTTATGCAGCTTCTCCCGTATTAGTATGAGCTTCCTCTTAATCTTATCTTTCTCCGGGAGATATGTCCTGTTCATGCGCTCCACTTCGGTGTCCCCCGGCCGTACGAAAGTGATCTCATCCCAGGCTTTTTCCAGATCTTCATAGAGAGGATCCCCGGTCACAGCCTTGATCTTTCTCTTAATCTTGGCCCGTTTGCGCCTGGCCAGATCCTTAAAATCCACCACGCCTTTCATGAATTTGGTATCTTCAAAAACCATTTCCAAAACATCCCAGAGATGCTGTACTTCGACATCCATAGACTTCATCATCACGTCATAGGACTTCTGCTCCTCAAGCATCTGGGCATGATCGTAGTACTTCATCTTGATGGCGTAGCGCTCATCCGGTAGCTTGGCCGGATCCGTATCTTCATACTCACGCAGGATTAATTCTCTGGCGTTTTTCAGGTTTTCCACATACTGATATCCCATCTTTGATGTATCGAGAATTGAGGTGATGGAGTTAATAGCTGTATTATAGCCTCTGTTTCGGATATTCTCGATATCAATGATCTTTTTCAGATTTTCCCTGATATTGATGGGATCAAACTCCTCAGGATCAATTTCTGCTCTTAGACCCTCGATTCTGTCCATCAGGACCTTAGCAAAGAATTGATATCGCTTTGATTTAGAATCATCCTTATCGTCTGAGGTGAATTTATCCACTTTTCCCATCTTCTCGAAGAGGATTTCACCGTCGGACAACTCTTCCCGGCCTTCATCGATAATCTGGTCCTTGAGCTTATCAATATCCTTGTCGATGAGGTCTATAATATTTTTTGATAGCATATCCTTTATCAGGTATTCCACGGTAACCTGATAGTGGAAAATAGGACTGATAAGCTCGGAGTCAAGAATGTTCACGGACAATTTTACATCGGTCACGGTCTTGGGCCGCAATGCATTGTCTTTAAATGAACATTTGACAATAGAATAGGCGTTTTCACCCCTGATAAACGCGCCTACATCCGTTTTTTGCCTCAGCAGGGAGTTTGTCAGGTTTTCTAAGTCATTGACTCCTCTCTGAATGTGCCCCTGAAGATGGCCGAACATATTAACGATCGATTTCTCAATTTCCCCGGTGTTAAACTTATCAATACCGCCGATCTGATCTAACATGGCGGCTATCTCCTTCGGGGTGTAGCGGGCTAAGGATTTCATCTCCTCTTTGTCGATGAAGTTTCTCACCTTTTTTACCATCTCATCTTCAGTTGTTACGATAAAGCGATTGAACATATTCTGGTAGTTCTGGTTGTAGTAATTAAAGACCTTCTCCTTTAATCCACCCATAACATCCAGTTTTTCCAGGACTTCAGCGGGGAGTCTTGCGGCAACATGATCCATAACCTTATCCACTTCTTCGCTTAAAAGGAGGTCGACCTCTGACTGCTGATCACGGAACTCCTGAGCCAAAGAGTTTCGTGAACCTACAGCACTAGGCTTTTCGGGATGAAATACATTCGGGCTTTTAGGTAAGTCTACGATTGCCATAATTCTTCTCCTTATCAGACGTCTTTATCTGCAGTGTCATAATTTTGCAACGTCAGTATACGCAGTGTCTTTATTTTAGAACATCTGCATCAGAAACGTCTTAATTTTTCTTTGTTCTCTTTTTAAATTATTCACACCATGAATAAAATGTAAAGTAAGTTTTTTTTTTTTTCACTTTAAATTTACACTTTTTTGTTGCATTCTACAAGTAGAAGCTTTTAAAGGGAGTATAATAATGAAAAAAATACGAGGATTTTTAACCCTTCTGTTTTTAGGTCTTTCTCTCCTGATCTATGCAGATGAGCGGGAAGAGCCCATTGATATCATTATCGCTTTAGACAAATCGCTCTCCATGGTAGAAGAGATTGAGGCAGTGAAGGAATATGTAAATACCTTCATGATCGATCAGCTTCTTATTCCCGGGGATTACTTCTTAGTTGTTACTTTCTACGGGCAGACAGAGATACCTGTTTCCATGAGAATCAGTAGTGAAAGAGATAAGGAGAGGGCTAAGGAAACCATAGCAGGCCTTATGGCTGACGGAAGGTTTACAGATATCGGTAATGCTTTGGATAAATTGGGCGAGCAACTGGATAAATTTTCAGACTCCGGGCGTAAAAAATACCTGCTTTTAATTACAGACGGTATTCAGGAAGCGCCCCCCGAGAGTAAATATTATTCACCGGACGGCAGTTTTAATCATGCCTTTTTGGAGAATACTAAAACCATACAGAAAAAGGGCTGGAAAATACACGTTCTGGGTATCGGGACCTATCACGCCGCGCAGGAGCTTGCCCGGGAGCTTTCCGGAAAATATACGGAGATCTCAGAGGAGCCGACAAGTAAAGAGATTGCAGAAAAAACAAAAGACTTTCTTTCAAGCATCGAGCTTGCACAAAAGGTGAAATTCTCAGGCTTAAATCAGCATGGAAGAGGAACTTTAAAGCTCAGGCTGGTGAGTAAGGGGTACACCGAGGTAAAGGAAATTGTTATCAGCGCTATTCAGCTTTTGTTACCGGGAAGAGATGTTGAGAATATTCTGGCCCATGAATTTTCGATATCACTGCAGCCGGACGGCTCTGAAACAGCCCGGCTTCCCATACATATTCAGCAGGAATTGGAAAGCGGCGACTACTCGGGAACTATTCAGTTTTTCTTTGCCGGTGAGGAGCAATTTATCCCGGCTGTGATGGAAGTTCAGTTTCATGTAAAATCATTCCTGGGAAATTACTGGATCTGGATTCTGATCGGGATTATCCTGCTGGTAATTCTCATTATTCTATTAATCCTCCTGATTTCCAGGCTCGGAAAAGCCAGGGTACGTTTTCGACTTATTGTGGAGGATCAAACCTTAAGCAAGGAGGAAGAGCTTTTCACCCTGAGGGAAGGTAAGTTCTTATTCTTAAACGAATTAAACGATATAGTAAGCATATCCAACAAGAGAAATCCTAAAAGCCTGGCCAAATTAAGCATTATTCAAAAAAAATTACGCATGACTCTTCTCAAGGAGAGCAGATTCCTCAAACTTAGGGAAGTGCCAAAGGATGTCCTGGATTTTAATTTCCGCATAAGAGCTGAGAGTGGGAAGAACATCAATGTAGGATTTGGAAGCTTAACATAGAATGACTGGCTCAAAGGCTAAAGCATCGAGGCACCAGGGGCAGAAATATGCGGATAGCTGTACAGTATATCTCTTTGAAGCCGGATTCCCCAATACGATTCCCGGTTTTAAAAAAAATTTTCCGGCAGCCACTTTTCCATTCTGGGGAAACTATTACATTCTTGATTTTGCCATAACCAATTTCCGTGCTGCAGACACCAGGATTTTCTACGTTATCTCGGATAATCGACATAGGAGCCTGATTTCTTTTATTACCTCCAGATGGGAGAGGGAAACTTCAAATATCCTATTTTTAGAAGGAGGGCTCGATCAATTCATTAAGCTTCTTAAGAGTGATTCCTCAGACACGGTTATTTTATCCACACTTTCTCTTGTTTCCTTCATTGAAAGTGAGGCCCTTTCAACTCTTAAGAAAAATCTGAACGGACAGATAGTAAAGCTGTCAATCAATAAGATCCCCGTAAATATCTTCCTGGCAGAACGTAAAAAATTGATTAAAGTGCTGGAATCATCTATTCGCCGCCATCATCAAAGAAACCAATTTGAAGCTATTCTATTTGAGGAAATTCTTTTAACCTCCTTTGATATACTGGAGGATATTCCGGGTGTTATTCTTTTTCATAACAACCTGATGCAGTTGTATAGAGAAAATCTGCGGCTTGTATCCAACATCAGCAGCAGAGAATACAGCCCTTTTTTTTCACGGTTGAATGAAGTAAAATTATCAGACAGGCAAAGTGTGATCGAAAGCCAGGGTCTTGTTAAGGACTCAATTATCTCATCCGGTTCACGGATCGAGGGATATGTGGAAAACTCAATTATCTTTTCCGATTGTTTAGTCCGAAAGGGAGCTAAAGTAACTGGTTCCATTGTAATGAACAATAATCGTATAGGTTCCGGTGCAGTAATACAGAGCACTCTGATCTTTCCCTCTCTCAGTGACAGCACTAAAAGCATAAGCAATATTGGCGAAGATGCTACTATCGGCGGAAGAAGGTCTATCGCAAGTAATGAGAAGTATCCGGAGCATATCTATAACGGGATAACAGTACTGGGCTTTAACCCGGAAATTCCCAGCGGTTATACGATCGAACCGGGGTGTTTCGTTGGACCGGAAGTACCGTTTCAGCACTTGCGGAATCTTAAACAGATGAAGAAGGGTTCAACTGTCTTATGGGATATGGTCCAGTAATCGACTTTATCAGCAAACATGATAAATTCATTCTGACTACTCATGAAACCCCGGACGGGGATGCTTTGGGCAGCGAGTATTCCATGCTGTGCGCCTTAAGAAAATTGGGAAAGGTTGCCAGGATATTCAATGCCGATCCGGCGCCACAGAAGTTTACTTTTGTGGATAAGACAGGTGAATTTGTTGTATTGGAAAACGAAAAACAGCTCCCTGAAGATTTAGGCGAGTATGTGCTGATCATTTTAGATGTTAATGATATTAACAACATCGGACAGATCGCCGGCTTAGTACTACCTAAGGTGAAAAACTACTTTATCATTGATCACCACGATAGCGAGCATGACACCCTTAACGAGGACCTCATTCAAAAAAGTGCCTCTTCCACTGCTGAAATTCTCTATCAGATCTTTCAGGAAATGAAGATTGACATCGACTTTGATATGGCCCAGGCCCTCTTTATGGCCATAGTTTTCGATACCGGCTCCTTCATATATCCAAAAACAACGGCTTTAACTTTTGAAATTGCTCACGATCTGGTTGTCAAGGGGGTTAATCCAAACCAGATCTATTCTAATGTTTATGAGAGCAACTCCACCCCTTCTTTGATTCTCATGTCCAAAATCATGAGTACCTTAGAGCTTGAGTACAATAATCACGTGGCTATACAGACCATGGATAAACAGGATATCATTGCCTCCGGAGCCCGGTATGAGGAATCGGATCAGTTTATCAATATACCCTTAAAGAGCAGGGATATTAAGGTTTCAATATTTTTCAAAGAGAATCTGGAGGGCCTCAAACGCTGTTCAATGCGCTCCAAAGGAGATATCGATGTGGCAATCATTGCCCAGAGCTATGGGGGAGGGGGACACAAAACGGCTGCCGGGTTCAAATGCCCAAGAACCTTTGAATCCGTAAAAGAGGAAATTCTGGAAAAATTAAAGATATATTTTGATCAGGAATCAAAATGAAGATAGCTGCACCCCTTATTCTTTTAATACTTATAATACTTTTAACCGGTCTGCTTTTAAGCTGCTCCCCGGCACGGAAGCCGGATGAGGGAAATGAGATATACCCTGGGCTTCCCCAAAAAATTATTCCCAGTGTACAGCAGAATCAGATACCCAGGGAATTAAAACATCTGGTAGAAAATGGAATGAACAGGACGACAAAACCCAGGGTCCCGCTGGATACCGGAGAAAAGCTGTACTATGCTCTCAACACCAATCTGGACTTAGACATGACGGACGAGCAGATTCTTGTACTGAGAGGTCCAGGGGAAGCTGAAGCACCTATTAAAATAGCTGTTGTAGACTTCGACTCGGTTCGCGGCAATTACTCCAGAACCTGGGAGAGCGAAACAAGCGCATACAATATCCGCACCTTTACAATTGTCCTTAAAGACTTAGTCGGTGATCATAATCAGGAAATTGTCTGCCGGGGAATGAACATACAGGGCGAACTTACCTTAGATGTATTCCGGAAAACTCCATCCCCTACAGGCCTGGGGCTTTACTTTAGGGATATCGCCCGGATCATCTCCGATGGAAGTATAGAAATTCAAGACATTGAGCGCTCCGAGAGCTATCGAATGGGCCAGAAGAACGGCCGCAGTTTTCCTATCTTCTCATATACACAGGACCGTGAATCGGAAAACATTCTTGACCGCATAAAGCATTCCTATTACTGGCAGTATCAGCAGAATCGATATGTACTCTCCTCCGTTGAGAAGCTCCCTGGTGCGGTAATCGAAGAAAAACAACTTGAAGAGCTTTTTTCAAGAACTTCCACCAGGGCCTTTGAGGATTTCCTTTCAGGGCCGTGGTTCCTATCAAACTCCAAATCAAAAGAGGAAATAATACTGTTTATACCTTCCAAAGGTACTGGAACAGGCACTTCCCAGGGCAAGATCAGCTTCTTTTCAGGTGCAGTTCAGGAGACCTATGATTGGAAGAGGTCCTTTCACAGCCTTTCTAACCGTCTCACAATCTATATGGCAAACGAAACCATCCAGACCATTGAGAAAAGGATCTGGATAGAAGTGAAGTCTCTGAATACTATAGATGTCTCAATTCTAGGATCGGAACCGTGGGACCGCTTCCACGGCAGTTACGTCAGGCTCAACGAAGAACTGCAGCACTATCTAATCGACAAAGAGCAGGCAGGGACGCGGTTTTCTCAGATTGATCTCTCCGGGCTTTACAGGAGCGACCGGGGGATCGAAATTATCTTTGAGCCGCCGAAATTCACCTGGATCGAAGCGGAAAGACAATTTTCGGGAGGGTTCGCAGTCTTCAGACTGAACAAAGACGTTCTCTATTTAAAAGGTATGGATGAAAATGGATTAGCCACTGAAGATAAGACCTATATTTTTGAGTTTACTTTAAAAGAAGAGAACAAATATCTGTACAGGACTATCACCCTGGTTCCGGGATGCCTCAGCATACACGGTGTTGAACCCGTATCAGAAGAAAAACTCATTTTTAAACGGATCGAAGCTCCGGAGACAGAGGGGTGAATGCCCCGGGCGCAGGAGAGCTTATCTAAAGATGGTTATTGATCAAAGAGCAGCATTCCCTCAAAGCCCTCTTCCTTTAATCCGATTAAGATCTTTTGTGACTCTTCAGGCAGGGCTACAGGTCCGATCACCACACGGTAATATTTATCGCCCCGGATTACAGCCTCTCTAATTTCGGCTTTGAAGCCCCTTTTCTTCAGATCCAGGACCATGTACTGTGCATTTTCTAAAACATGAAACGAACCGGTCTGTATAAGAGCCTCCTGGGGGCCGGTCTCCTGCAGGGCGGTTTCCGTGGGGCGAGTTTCCTGGGGGCCAGACTTATCTGTGCCTTTTAGAGGCTCTTCAAACCCCTCTTCGGAAGTGACCTGTTCAGGGGCTTTTTCTGCCAGAGAAGAGAGATATCTGGACGGGGAAGGTGCAAAAGACATAGACCGGTCGGATGATTTTTCCCAAATCCCCCTGGCCAGGATAAACTCCGGAGACTCAGGGTATCTTGATTCAAGGCTTTTTAAGAGCTTTTCTGCCTCCGGTTCTCTATTATCAAAATATAGAAACTCAAAATAGCTTAACATAACCACCGGGCTTAAGGATGTGTCTGAATAACGCTCCAGGAGGAGAGTAAATATTTTTTCAGCCTCCCGCTTCCTGCCTGTGGCTGCATAGATCCTGGCGAGAAGGTGTTTGGCCATGGCTATCAACTCCGCATCCTGGGGATCGGAAAGCACACTCTTTACCCTTAACTCTGACTCATGCATCAGGCCCTGTTCAAACAGCAGAAGCGCAGTCTCGTAAAGCATGGGGTACGGAGCCTCTATCTCCGTATAGAGGGCGGAAGCCTCTTCAATTCTCCCCATCATGCCCAACAACAGGGTCTGGTAGTGCTTTATTGTGTTCTGATCGTGCCTGTTAAGAACCTCAGGGCCATATATCTCCAAAATCCTTAAAGCCTCGTGAGCATTGTCCTGTAATTCTAAGACCCGGAGCAAAACCGAAGTATAATCCTCTGATCCCTTGTTTCGGTTAAGCCAGGACAGGTATCTTAACGAAGCTTCATGAAGATTCCCCTGATCCGCTAATTCCTGTGCTTCCTTAAGCTCCTGTTTTAGTTCCTTAAGAAAGGCTGCGCTCTGTTTTGGAGCGTCCGGGTCCGGCTCCCCCTCCTGGGACTCCTGAGCCGGGAGCATTAAGCCGGGTAAGAGTAAAAGATAGGATATACATATAAAAAAAACGCTTCTATGACTGGGTTTATGTCTGGGATTCCGTGACATTCATGGTTTCCTGAGATTCCGGCTGTTCAATTGATCCTTTGGACTCCTTAGCAAGCTGCTTTTTTTTCTTTTTTTCCTTTTGTTTCTTTTTTTTGCGCGAAGCAGGACCAATAGTAAATGGTATCATAAGCATAACGCCTGCCAAGAAGGCAATGAATAGACTTAAGAAGATGGGAACAGACTCGAACACATGAAATCCTAAGTTGATATCCGCTCTATTAGTGAGATTAAAGCTGGCAAACAGTGCCACCAGTACAAGTATGAGAATAAAGCCGATCAGCTTCCAGGGCATATCATTTTACCTCCTTTCCCGCGAATGTATTACCTTTAAGGGATGTTAATTCCACCCGGATGTAATGTCCGATCTTTTCCTTTTTGCCCGGGAAAACAACCATTTCATCATACTCCGTACGGGCCAGCATCTCTTCCCTGCTCTTCTTTGAAAATCCCTCTACCAGCACCCTGCACCGACTTCCGATCTTATTCATCTTCTTCTTCTTCGAGATTCTGCGCTGCAGTTCAATGACCCGGATCAGCCTTTCCCGTTTTTCCGAATCAGTCACAGAATCTTCAAGCTGATACGCCCGGGTGCCTTTCCGCGGATTATAGCGATAGGTGAAGGCATCATCAAATCCAACCTCTTCCATCAGTTTTAGGGTCAGCCGGAAATCCTCCCGGTTTTCCCCGGGAAATCCTATTAAAATATCGGTCGTTATAGATACTCCGCCGATACAGTTTTTTATTCTCTCAATTAGGTTAAGGTACTGGCCGCGGGTGTATCCTCGACGCATAAGCTTGAGGATCCGGTCAGAGCCGTGCTGAACGGGCAGGTGAATATGCCGGCAGATCGCCTTGTGTTCAGAAATTACCCTGATTAACTCCTCTGAAAAATCTTTGGGATGAGAGGTTATAAAGCGAACCCATTCAATTCTCTTCAGATTATTTACAATGAGTTTGAGCAGTGCGGGGAATGTAAGCGCTTCAGTCCCGTTACATGAATAATTGTAGGAGTTTACATTTTGTCCCAGCAGTGTAATTTCCCGAACGTATGCCTTATCGAGCCGGCTGATCTCTGCCATGATTTTTTTAGGATTTCTCGATACCTCGGGACCCCGTACATAAGGAACGATACAATAGGAGCAGTAATTATTGCAGCCGTGCATTATGGGAACAAATGCCCTGGGCCCGCCTGTATTATAGTGCAGGTCGGAGAATCGATACTCACCATGAGCGGTAAGAGAGACACAGGGTGTCGACCGGCCAGGACGTGTTGCTGCCTCCTGTGCTTTACGGCCGTGTGAGGGTATTTCCGCCCTGCTGTCTTCTATAAAATCTAAAAGCCTGTGTTTTTGGAAATTGCCTACCAGGATGTTAATATGGGGCGCCTCATTCAAGATCTCTTCTTTTAAACGCTCGCTCATACAGCCCATCAGCACCAGCTTAAAGGGCTTTTCCTGCTTTTTCGGCTTATAGCCCCCCAGCCTGCCCCAGATTCGATCTTCAGCAGTTTTCCGAACTGAGCAGGTGTTTAGTATTACTAGATCAGCTTCTCCGGGTTCCCTGGCACAGACCCATGACCGTTCTGTAAGATCGAGCTCCAGGGATTCGGATTCCGCCTTGTTCATCTGACATCCGTAAGTCTCAATCCAATACTTCTTCAATATAATCCGCCTGGCTTACATTCTCTTCCTGAGGTTTCTGAAGAACTTGAACAGGCTGTATGCTCCCCCAACGAGGAGTCCTATTCCCGCCAGCCCCATGAGCCAGCCTGCGGCTCCTCCAAACAAAGGAATAGGAAGCGAGGCTATTCCGGTGGCAATACCGGCCCCTGCAGTAATAAGGCCTGCTTTTCTGTCCTCCTTAGAAGTGGCAATTACTAATCCGGCTAAAGTCAGGGCTCCTCCCACAATCAATCCAAGCAGGGAAAGCCCTGCACCTGAAGCGATTCCTCTCAGAATAAAGAGCCCGATCCCCCCGCCTATACCGGCGAAACCCTTAACTCCTTGATTTACAAGGTCTTTTCGTGGAACAATATCACCCATGTTTCACTCCTTGCGCTGCAGATTGACGGAGCAGCAGATCTATCAGTACCAGATTCACCATATGTTCCAGTACCGGTACTACTCTTACAGCAATGCACGGATCGTGTCTACCATCCACGGACACGGTTACCGGTCTGCCCCTGCGGTCAACACTCTTCTGTTCAATTCTTATGGAGGGCGTGGGCTTTACTACAGCGCGAATAATTAGAGGCTCTCCGGAACTGATTCCTCCTAATACACCTCCCGCTCTGTTCGAAGCCGGATGCACGCGGCCGTTTAAAACCTCGTAGGCGTCATGTGCCTTGCTCCCCGGTAAATCGGCAAAGCCGAATCCCTGTCCGAACTCAATGCCCTTTACAGAGCCTACGGACAATACGGCCTGGGCGATTAAAGCATCAAGCTTACCGAAAACAGGTTCGCCCAATCCCACGGGAAGGCCATATGCCCGCACTTCAACAATTCCCCCTAAGGAATCTCCCCGGCAGGAGGCATCCTGTATTTCTCTTTCCATGGCCAGGGCCGTCTCTGAATGCGGACACCGAACGGGGCTGGAATATATCTCCCGGCGAAGGCCCGGTATCCGGGAGATACCGGCATGGGAAAAATCAGTTTCCCAAAATCCTTTCTCTCCTGTCTCTAAGATAATCATACCTATCTGGCGCACAAAGCCGAAAACGGCAATGCCTCGCCGGGTCAGTATTTTTTGCGCTACTGCGCCGGCTGCAACCCTGGCTGCCGTTTCCCTTCCTGAGGCCCTGCCGCCTCCCCGGTAATCCCTGTGCCCGTATTTTCCCTCGTATGTGAAATCCGCGTGCCCCGGTCTGAATAGATCTTTTAACTTCTCATAATCCCCTGGCCTGGCATCCCGGTTGCGGATAAGCAGGCTGATCGGTGTCCCTGTGGTTTTCCCCTCAAACACCCCGGAGAGAATTTCAACCGTATCCTCTTCCTGCCTGGAAGATGCCAGTTCCCCCTGTCCCGGTTTGCGAAGATCAAGTTCCTTCTGAATATCCTCAGGCGACAGCTTAAGCCCTGACGGACAGCCGTCTATTACAGCGCCCACGGCCGGGCCGTGAGATTCACCCCAGGTAGTGACTCTAAAATATAGGCCGAAGCTGTTCATGCGTAGATGTCGTTTCCCCATTCCGGCTCTACTTCCGGATGTGTCAGTATCTTTTTCCTGAAGAGATCCCGGATTTCAAGTAAGCGCTCTTCTGTTTTAGCTTCAAAAATTATGACAAGCTCCGGTAGATTCGAAGAAGCTCTTACCAGCCCCCAGCCGTCATCGAACACGACCCGGGCTCCGTTAATATCGATTACACTGTCTCCGTATTCCTGTTTGAACTCCTTAACGAGCTGCTCAACCACCCGGTATTTCACATCATCAGGGCAGTGGGCCTGTATTTCAGGAGAGGTAATATACTGAGGAATTGTTTTTAATAGCTCAGATAAGGATTTCTCCTGATATGAGAGATACTCCAGCAGCTTTACAGCAGCATACAGGGCATCGTCAAAGCCGTAGTAGCCCTCATTATAGAAGATATGCCCGCTTCTCTCGCCGCCGAGCTCGGCTTTTATTTCATGCAGTTTGGCTTTTATATGTGAGTGCCCTGTTTTCCACATGACGGGCTGTCCGCCGCGGGCTTCTATCTCTTCGATCAAAGCCTGTGTGCATTTAACATCAAATACAATTTTAGAGCCTGGTTTTTTCTCAAGCAGGTCTCTGGCTAACAATATCAATACCTTATCACTCCAGACATTATTCCCAGCCTCATCTTCCACACCCAATCGATCACCGTCACCGTCAAATCCTAACCCGATATCCGCCTGGATGTACGGATGGGTCACCATTTCCTTAAGTCGCTTGCGCGCTTTTAGATTCGAGGGATTGGGGAAATAATTCGGATAGGCTGTATCCGGATCGCAGTAGAGCTGAAAAGTCATACAGCCGATTCTCTGCAGGACCTCGTAGGCGAATAACCCGGCCCCGCCATTACCGCATTCCACCACAACCTTAAGCTGCCTGCCGAGCTTTACTCCGGAACTAACCCGCTCAATATAAGCGGAGCGAACATCCCGGCTTTCATACCTCCCGTTCCCATTTACCCTGTTCCCCTCACATACAAGCCGGTACAGTTCTTTTACCTCGGCCGTACCCAGTGTTTGCGAGAGACCGCTGGATAGTTTCACGCCGCTCCAGTCATTCGGATTGTGACTGGCGGTGATTATCAACCCGGCTTCAACCCGGTAGTGGTGCTGGGCAAAATATAGGACCGGGCTTAAGGTAAGACCAATATCGATCACATTACAGCCTGAAGAGAGCAGCCCCATGGCCGCGGCATTCTTGAAATCAAGTGAGGTAATACGGTTATCGTAACCGATCACAATATCCTTTAGATTTCGCTTAAACAGGAACTGGCCATAGGCGTGGGCAATAAGAAACACGGACTCAGCATTCAGCTCCTCCTCGCTGATCCGCCCCCGCAGATCGTATTCACGGAACATATTTTTAAATGCGGGGTTGTATACATCTATCATAAACTTGCCTCCTCACCAGAATAATAAGATAGATAGAATAGATATGCAATCGGATACGGGGTGCCGGCTTCCCGTGTCGCACTGAAAAATTACATCCACTTGAAGTGTAAATCATAGCGCAGCCTGCGGCTGCATCCAAACATGTCTTTTAAAGTGAAATCTTGTTAAAAAAACAAGATTTTGGGCTATCATAGTATAGATTAAAAGTACAAACGATTGACTGTAATTATAAAAATGCCTATCTTTTACTGGCATGAAAACGCATGAAATTGAGCAAGAGATAGCCTTACTTAAAGATTACTTTTCGAAAAGACCTAATGTTCTCCTATCTTTTATCTTTGGTTCACATGCTTCTCAGCGAATACACAAGTCCTCGGATTGGGATATTGCCGTCTATTTTAAACCAGTTTATAAATATATTGAATGGGAAGATCTGTCGCGAGAATATCCGGAAGAAGATGAGATATGGGAGGATTGTATAGACCTCCTAAAAACAGATAACATAGATCTGCTGGTGTTAAATAGGGCACCTGCTTCTGTGGCTGCTTCTGCTTTAAACGGCATACCTCTCACTGTAAAAGATCATGGTCTATGGTGTAAGTTCATGCTTATAGTCACACGGGAGGCAGAGGATTATAGACAATTTGTAGATGAATATTATGCCATACTGCAGCGCTCGTTTTCCTTAAATCCGTACGATAAAGAAATTATTAAAAAGACCCTTAGCTTTATTGAAGAACAGATAAGCTTATATTCATATTTTAAAGATCTTAGCGAAAAAGATTACAGCAATGATATCCATAAACGAAATGATGTTGAGCGATGGATCGAGAATGTCGTAAATGCAAGTATCGACATAGCGAAAGTCATTTTAGCCGGTAAGCGTAAGGCAATTCCCGGTACCTATCGTGAGATTATGAAACAAGCTTCATGGGAGCTAAAACTAGATAATGACGAAGAGTTTATAGTAAAATTCGGACAATGGACACGGTTGAGAAATATCCTTGCCCACGAGTATCTTGATATCAAATGGCAAAGGATCTCAGCTTTTATCCAAAACAGCTCTCATTATATTAAGAGATTTATTGAAGCCGCAAAGAACTATATTGCAGAAGTTTAAAACCGGAAAAGTTAGTGTTGCTCTACAGACAGAAAGGTAAGCACTTTATCTTCGGTCTGCCCGGAAAACCAAAATTATACCAAAGATACTCCTCTTTTCACTTCTCAGGGGAGCAACGCTGTAGTCAACAGGTAACTCTGTTTTATCCCCGGCAACTCAAGTTCATTTCGTGATTTTTGTAACGTTTCACTCCCGCGATATAAACCCAAACTGGCCAGCACCATGCCTTATATGGAATCTTTCTTTTACTCATAGTTGAATATCTCCGCCGACAGAGCGCCCTCTATCTCGGTGTCCCACAGAGCAGACATATGTATGTACACTCTAAAAAATATTCATGCGTCAGGACTGCTAAAATAGTATTAATAGGACAGATGTGTTATAATTTGTAGTAAGGGGGAGCCATGAAATTTGCATATAAATCGATCAGTTTTCTCTTTCTTGCCGGACTCCTTATACTTATTCCTTCCTCCTGCCGGAAAAAGGAAACTGCTCCCGAGCCTATTGCTTCTGAGCCTATGGCTCCCGAGCCTACGGCCGCAGCCCTTAAGCCTGTAGTTGAAGAAAAAGATATGACTCCTTTAGAGATTCCTGAATACAACCAGGCCCTGGTAACCTTTCTCTCCGGTGAAGTACTGGCCTCAACCGGCATCGGAGAGGCCGGGCAGGAGGAATGGCAGTATGTGGAGATCGGAGATTTTTTAGAAGAAGAATATACACTGAGTGTAGGCCCGGAATCTTACTGTGAGCTGCAGTTCGGCGATGTAGCGGCCCTCCGCATTCAGGCCAACACAGAGGTGCTTTTAAAGGATGTTTTTCTTAAACCTGATGAGGCGAATATAGGGGTGAAACTGGCAATCGGATCTGTCTTAGCCAAAGTAAGCATCCTTGCAGGCAGCGATAAGTTTACAGTTAAGTCGAATACGGCCGTATGCGGTGTCCGTGGTACGGAGTTTGGGGTCAGGGTCACTGAAGATGGGAAGACTCACCTGGCCGTGAGGGAAGGAACAGTGGCAGTATTACCTGCCGGCGTAGATTTGGATGAACTAAAAGAAAAAATTGATGTTAAGGATGAGAATCTGTTGGCGGCTTTAGAAAAAATCGAACAGGCTGCTCCAATTGTTGCTGCCGGTCAGGAGATAACCATCGGTGAAGAAACCTTAAAAGAAACCGAAGAGGTATTTAAAGCGGTTGAGACAACTGTGGTAAAAATTCTCGAAGACAAAGAATTAGCGGTTTCGTTCGATAAAATCGAAGAGTCTGTTGAAGAGCTCAACAAGCTGGTGGAGGACACTAACAGAAAGGTCAGCGAGGTCATAGAACCGCCCCGAGAAATTTCTGAGCAAAGCGCTAAAGAGCTTCAAGTCATTGATAAAATAAAACTGGTGGAAATTCCTGTAGCGCCCGCTGCAACCAGGGATGTTAAGCCTGGACAAGCCAGACCTGAGCCTGAGGTCAAACTGGAAAAGATTGCCTTCTCTGTGAACCCGCGCGAGGCAGAGATATTTATTAACGGCGAACGCATAGGCAGGGGGCGATTTTCAGGTCTTTTTTCCCATGGAGAGAGCCTCACTGTAGTAATGAAGAGTGAGGGATATATGGATTATGAGTTTACCATTAGGGTGGAGAAAAATTCAGGAAAGCTCTATTCTATCATCTTGCAGAAAAAGCCGGTGCCGAGAGAAGAGATTGCTAAAGACGAGATCGCTAAAGAAGAGATTTCCAAAGAGGAAAAACAAAAGCAGGTCGTAGTCGCTACTGAACAGACCGTTGCTAAAATCCCTAAACAGGCTGAAAAAACTAAGCGGATTGTTATCCGGACCCGGCCCGATGATGCTGAGATAATTTTGGATGGACGTGTCGTGAGCAGGGGCACATACACCGGTATGTTTCCGCTCAGCCGAAGTATTGCCCTTCAGGTACGAAGACCGGGATACAAGCCTCAGATTGTGACGATTGACGTGCAGAGCGCCAAAGACACACCCTATCTTATTTCCCTTAAAAGCTTACCCATTGTAAGAAGGTCACAAGTCTCAGAAGCTTCCATTACAGGAAATATCTTAGTGACCCGGGAGAGGATGTATGTGGCGGACAGAATGGGCGTGCTCTTCGCCCTTGACCACCACAGGCAGGAGAAAGTGCTCTGGTCCGTGTCAACCATAAATTCTGATAATGAAAATTCCTCTCCGGTCGTCATCGGAAATAATCTCTATTTTTCCGGTTCAGATGAATTTGTCATTGTAAAAGCTTTAACCGGCAAGGTGCTTAAGCGCCTGTCGCTGGATAGGGATTACAGCCACCTGTTCGGACGGCGGATTGTTCCCTTTGAAAATTTTGCCATCTTTCCGGCCAATAACAACATAAGGCTTATGAACCTTTTTACCGGTGAAACCGTGAAGCAGATAGCAGTTCCCGGCGGTTCCAGAATGACACCGGCTGTTTACAACGGCAGGATTCTCATAGTCAATCAGGAAGGTGTTTTCCTTGTGATTAATCCTGATAATGGAAAGATCGAATCCCGGATTAAGACAGAAGCGGTTCAACCGATCGCTATTGCGGTTACAACCTATGGCGACCGGGCCTACTTTGCGGGCAGAAAGGGTCTTATGGTGTGTGTGGATCTGGTTAAAGAAGAGGTTAGGTGGGAAACTCCCCTACCCGGAAGAAAGGAAAGAGGTATCTTCCAGGATCTGGAAGTCGGAAGAGATGGGGTGTTCTCCGTTTCTGACGGCGTACTCTACGGGTACTCTCTGGATGAAGGAGATATGCTGTTCGCTCCTGTAAGGGGGGCAACGTCTCCACCCCTATATAAGGAAGACCAGGAACGGCTCTACTTTGGAGGGCCAGACAATACCCTGCTGATTACAGATACTAAGGGAAGAATCCTGAAAGAGCTGGATGTTGATCATAAAATAACAACCAGGCCCAGGTTCGAAGGTACGAACCTGATTGTGGGAACTGATTCAGGAGAACTTATAGTTATTAATCTTGAAGCAATAGAATAGTACGGAAGACTTCCGGCCTGCACTTCACCTTGACTATTCGTTAATCAATTATTATAACAAAAAGAATAAAGCTTATGTCTAAATTAATAGGAATTGATCTTGGAACGACCAACTCTGTCGGAGCAATAAAAAAGGTCCGTACAGAGGTGTTAAAAAATTCTGAAAGGGATCCGATAACACCTTCCTGCGTTACGATTAAGAATGAGTCTTCTTCAAAACCTGAGTTTGTGGTAGGCAAACACGCTCTGGACTGGCTGAAGCAGGACCCGAAAAACACCATCGTAGCAGTCAAGCGTTTAATGGGAAGAAACTACAAGGACAGGGAGATTCAGAATATTCTGAAAAGTCAAAAGCTGCAATATCAAATCACACGCCACTCCAGGGGATCGGAAAACAGCCTTGCCGTTATCCTGGGCAGGAAAGAGTACACTCCTGAGGAGATATCCTCGAAAATACTGGGGAAAATTCGCGCAGATGCAGAAAAGACATTAGACGATGAAGTAGAGTTCGCCGTAATCACTGTTCCGGCTTATTTCAACGATAAGCAGAAACATGCCACCAGAACCGCAGCAGTGTTGGCGGGATTAAAGGTGCGCAGGCTTCTCCCCGAACCCACGGCAGCCGCCATTTCCTTCGGGGTGGATACGGTCAAAGGTGATGATGCGAAAACCCTTCTTATCTTCGATTTCGGCGGGGGAACATTTGACCTTTCAGTTCTGACTGTAAGCGGGGGGCAGTTCATCGAACACGGCAAGGGCGGGGACATGTGGCTCGGCGGCCAGGATATCGACCATCTTATCGCAGATTATGCGCTGAAAGAAACGGCAAAAGAATACAAAATAAAAAATATAGAGGAATTCATAGATAAGCAGGATGATATAAGCAAGAATCGATTTATTGGAGAGCTGAAAGACAGGGCGGAACAGGCTAAAATCCGGTTGAGTACGGAAGAAAAGTCTTATATCGAGATACTGGGGATCTTGAAAGACAGTGACGGCGACAGCGTTGATATTGAAGTGGAGCTGACAAAAGACCGTTTCGAGGAGATTATCGCTCCCACAGTGGAGGGCACGATTAAGCTTACCCTGAAAATGCTTGAGAATATTGACTTCACACCTGACCTTATAGACCAGGTGTTGATGGTGGGGGGGAGTTCACAAATTCCCAGTGTGTCGGATGCGCTCAAGCGGGAATTCGGTAAGGAAAAGATATTGGTCCACGAAAGACCCATGCTTGCCGTAGCGGAAGGCGCGGCGATCCTGAGCCACAGGCTTTCGGATAAATATGAGTGCCCTGAATGCGGTACAACCGTGTTACAGTCGGATAAAGTCTGCGGAGACTGCGGATTCGATTTAGAAAAGCATATTATTGAACATGGAGTTCTGGACATTGTGCATGCCGCTGCCCATGACTATTACATCCGCCTGGAAAACGATGAGAGATACATGTTTATAGAAAAGAACACACCTCTTCCTTTTGAAAAGACCGAGGTCTTCAGACTGGTACATCCGGAACAAAGATTGGTCCACATGAAATTTCATAACATAGTAAATGAAAAGGAGGAATCCATAGGCGATCTTTGGCTGGGGCTTGACATAAAAAAAGAGTTTGATAAGAAAGATAAGAAAGACAAGAAAGACGCTCTACATGTGGGGATTACGTTAAAAATTGACGAGAGTAATATAATTGAGGTCACCGCATCAATGAAGGAACACCCGGAGATCCAGCTTTCAAAGAAACTTTCCAGGGGTAAGGCGGATGAAAAGCTCTATCTGTCTTTAGAAGAGACCATCAACGAGGCCAATCGAAAAAAGTATTCTTCATATGTCATGACAGATCTGCTCCACCGCACTTTGTCTGCCATAAGGGACATCAATAAAGTGACAGACCCTGGTACAGATGAGGTTAATGAAAAGTTTTACGAGCAGGCAAAGCTCAAGATCGAAAAGGCTCGTAAGATTTCAGAGAAGAAGCGCAGCAGTAAGTCCACAATCTATTATGCTGAGACGGCTCTTGATGACTTTGGACCTGCCATACCGCCCGTAACCCGGAAAGAAATACGTAAAAAAATGACTCACCTGGAAAATATGGATGAGGCGGGCAGCTACGAGGATAATGTTAAAGCACTCGATGACTTGAATAAAATCCTGAACGAGAAACTCGGCGTGGTTAATCTGCTGATAGAAATACAGAAAGCCGGGAACTTCTGCATGGATAACAACCCCTCAAAGGCTCCCAAATTCTTCAAGTACATCAACGACATTTTGAAGGCATTCGAAAATGGAGATCCAAAAAAAGCCAATTCACTAATAGCCGAAATCATGCCCGAGACCTATGCGACCGTAAAGGCTGAAGAAGTCAAATCGGGAGTGATCTACAAGGATATCGCAAGGTAAATGCCTGAAGAAATAACATGCCCGGTATGCGGACTGGAAAGCATTCCTGCCGACAGGGTCAAATGCCCTCAATGCGATGCGGATCTGACCTGCTTCAAGGTCTTAAGCTCCCTCCCTGACGAGCCGCTTAAAGAAAAGAATATCCGGGGAACGGGGCTTCCCGCAGGGGTTGTCATTGTCCTGTTTATCGGATTGATAGCCGTTATATTAACGAACCAGTTTTACTGGTTTGCGCAGTTTAAGACTCTGTTTAAGGATCAACAGTTGTTTTTCTCGGATTCCATGAGAATTATGTCTAAAACCCTGGAACATCTTGCGCAAGGTCAGGCGGCGCCGGAAGTTATCAAGCCCGAGGGAAATCCGGAGCAAACGAACTTCCGGACATATCGCGTCAAAGTGGGTGACACCCTGTGGAGTATTTCGAAGAGGTATTACGGTACGGGACATTATTACCCGCTCCTGCTTGAGCACAACCCTCATCTTGGAATCTATACAATTCCGATTGGAAGCAAGATCAATATCCTCACGGATGCAGAGCATGCAAAGCATGAATACTCAAGAATCATCATGAGAGAGGGAGACAAAACCTACTGGAATTACACAGTAACGGAAGGTGACACTCTTGAGTCTTTAGCCTTGAAGTTCTATAAAAATGAAAACGGAGCAGAAAGGATATTCAATTTAAATCCTAAGCTTAAGTTAAAAGCCGGGGAAAATATTAAAATATTGTTGAAGTGAATAAAGAGACACAGAGTCCGGAGACCATACTTGAAAGAGCCGGGGAGCTTTTCAAGAGGGGAAACTACCTGCTTGCCTTACACGAATTCGAGAAAGCTGCCGCTGTTGTCCAGCGGGATGACATTATAGACAGGATTAAAATATGCAAAGAGGAAATTGAGAAGCACAGGCTGAAAGACCTGATAAAAAGGGGTAAAAAGCACGCCGGGAAAAAGAATTACAGGAAGGCTGTCCGGTGCTTCGAGGAAGCCTATGCGATCTCAGGAGAAGATTGGCTTAAAGAAAGAATAGATCAATTAAAGGAGCATCTGTGTCACCGTGATTCTTTTCGGGAAGCTAAAGATGCGGAAGCAGCGGGAGAATTCGAAAAAGCTGCTGATTTATACGGGCAGGCGCTTTCTTCACAGATAAGAGAAGATATAATCATTAAAAGGGCATGCTGTCTCATAAGGGCGGGGAAAAACAGGGATGCAGCCGCTGCGATCAAAGATCTGCCGTCCACCTTGCCCGGGCAATATTCGGATCAAAGTATAATGTACGATTACGGCTTTGTTTTAGCCGGGGTCGGCAGGTACTATGAGTGCCTTAAAGTCTGGGATTCCATAGAAACCAATGACAGCGGCTTTTCAGAACAAAAAGAGTATATTCTGGAGCTTCTGGAAACGGACCTGTATGAGCGTCTTAACGGAAGCGCGGATTATTCAAGGATCTTCGAGCAAGGTAAGTATCTTCGGGATTCGGCGGCACGGGATAGAGCCGGAGATCTGGTTAAATATTGTAAGTATGCCCGGATAGACGAACTATGGAAGGAAGAGCAGTACGAGGTCATCCGGGAGCTGCTCCTTCCCTATCCTGAACAGTTGGACTCGAATCTCCTGGCCCTATATGCAAAAACTTTCTTTAAACTCGCAGAAATTACCTCAGAAAGCCTCTCTGACCTTGCGATGTTCTGGCTTTCTGCAATGTACGATCATGAGATATCCTGTAAATTCTCCGCCCGCTCTGAAGCCAGGGACGAGGTGCGAAAAATCTTAATCCGGAAAGCCGAGGAGCTGATAAAAAAACACGACAATGCAGGAGATCTGTACGCGAAAAAGGTTCTGGCCTGCTGGAATGTAGAAAAAAAACTAATCGAAGACCTCTATGCTTCAGTCGGAAACCATAAGGATCTTTCTCATCTCGTACGCACTCCGTCATTTGCCGAAGCCTTCGGCTTAAGCTCAAAGATACTCGGGATGATCCAGGGAAACAGAGAATACTTTTCAGACCGGGAACACTATCTTTCAACGGGAGCTTATTATTCACCTGCCGTAAAAAGCCTGCTGCATCTTGAGAGAGGAGAATATGAGAAAGCCCTATCCAGTCTTCCCGAATCGAGCGATTCTGAGTTTACGGACTACTGCATGGAGAGAGTGATGTTCGAATACGGTCTCTACTGCCTGGAGAAAGGAAAGGACAACCCCGAACGGTATTTTAAAACAACGGCTTCCCTTTTCGAAAAGGCGCCCCGGTATGAGCAGGAATTCATCGATGAGGCCATTAATCACCATGAGCCTGATGAGCTGCGCAAATATGAGAACATCCTCAAAGCAATCCACTCAAAAGGGTCGACAAAGGCAATTGCAGATGCGCTGTCTTTAATAATGATCAGACGGAGCATAGTATCGTACAATATGAACCAGATAAATCCTAAAATCCTTGAGACAACGGCAAGAAAGGCGTTAAAGCTCAATCCTGAAAACGAACTTGCCCAGGGCACACTCAAAGATATCCGGGTTGATTTAGAAATTGAAGAGCTCTTCAGCGCCATAAATAAACATGCAATGGATAAGGCATGCCGGATTGCAGTAGAATCAGAACACCAAAAAGTCAGGGAGAGTTTTTTTAACTTTATGAATGATATTTTTCAAGATATTTTTAAAAGGGGTAAGGACAAAGAGGAAAAACTCCTCATGCTGAATAATATTTTAAAGTGGTGCACCCGGGTAGATGAATTTCATCCAATACTGGATCAAATACTGGGTAAAATTCAAATGTTGGAGCAAGTGGGATTAGGATGAATCCTTACAGGATATTAGATATAGAAAAAGGAGCTGTAAAACAGGATATAATTCAGGCTACAGCCCGTGCCTTGAGAGAAAAGAAATATCCCGGCAGGGAAATAGCTTCAGCCCAGAAAGCTCTTATGAATCCTATTTCCAGGGCCGCGCATGAATTCCTGCACTTTATTGATATAAAAGCTTTACAGGAGCAATTGGACTTATCCCGGCCGGAAGCTCCAAAAAAGTTCTGCCTGGAATATCGCCCTGTTCGGGAAGAAGAACTGTGAAAAAAGAAAAAGAGTTTCTTAGAAAGAAATTTATAGAGTTTCAGCTAAAGATAGATAAACTCACTAAAGCGCTTCAAGAACAGGAACAGGCTTTTAAAATTAAGGGAAAAGAGCAGGACATCCAGCTCTTTGAGATTCTGGATGCCTTTGAAAATCTCAATGAAAATATAAAGGATAAAGAGAAGGGTTTTGACAAGACAACCCGAATGCTTGTTAAGAACATAAGATCCATTCAAAGGAAAATCACAAGGTTTCTTGAGGAAAATCATAAATGCCGGATAGAATTCCCGGACAACAAGGCGAAAATGGAATACTGCGAGGTCGTTGAGACCAAAGAAAAACCCGGTATGGAAAATGAAACGATCCTTTCCGTAGTGAAAACCGGATACATCGACAGGCAGCAAAATATTGTGTTGAGGAAGGCAAAAGTAATTACCGTGCTGAATAGCTGACGCTGCGAACGCTGAAAGGCCGCCAATCCAAGGAGTGGAGCGTCCGGTTCCAGGCATCATCAGGATTGCACAAAGCCAGGCTCTGCGCAATCCGAAAGAGCTCGGTCGCCGCCCAGCGAGCGAAGGAGCGAATAATCCGCGAAGCCACGAAGAAACAGAAGCGCCCCACGCCGGAAACTCTAGAAGCAGCTGAGTATGTCTTTGTTATTACCACCCTGCCGAAGACGAGCTTCGGTACAGCGATGGTGCTGGAGTTGTACCGTGCTCGTTGGCAAGTAGAGCTTGCATTCAAGAGACAGAAATTGCTCATGCAGGCCGGTCACGTCCCCAAATACGACCAAGCATCAGCGAAAGCCTGGATTCAGGCGAAGCTGCTGACCGTGCCTTTTATCGAGCAGTTGCAAGAGAAAGCCTGCTTTTTCCCCCATGGGGCTTTCAAATCCCGTTGGCGAAGCCCCTGGCGTGAATATGTGGAGTCTCGGGATTCCGTCTTGGCCGTGGTCTCAATGCCCCTGGGCTGTAGATGCCCTCAGCGCTCATTCGGCATGCCCCCGGAGCTGTGGCAAGTCAATATATTATGGTGCTGTCACGCTTGCGAACACAACATATAGAATGGGACGTCGCATTTCCTGGGTTGCAGGACAGCCTGCATTGTCATATTTTTGTGATACAGAAAACCGCTCTTCGGCGAAAATTCAGGTGTCCCAACAACCATTGTGGGGAATCGCAGTCATTCAATATCAAGCAAAGGCACAATAACTGTTTTCACTATTGACAGTTGTGGTATAACTGTTATACTTCTATTCTGCGAGTAAGATTTGATAAGTCTAAAAGTGAACTCCTTCGGAAAAATCCAAAAAGAGGTATAGGATTTTAAGAAGTTCAAGAGGTTTTTCAACACCCATACTATGAAGACTACCGGTCTGATGATCCTGAGCAATTTCGAGCTATCGGATGGGTAAAAGGGAAACTCTATTCAGTCATTTATGAGGTTCGTGAAGATGAGGAAGGTGAGTATTATCATCTTGTAACACTTTGGAAATCTACTCCCCAGGAGGAAAAGCTTTATGAAGAAAACGTATAAAAAGCCAACTGCCGATGAAATAGCTAATATGGCCGACAGAGGCAAAGATATTTCTCGATATTTTACAAATAAGGGGAAAATGAAATATCCTACTCAAAGAGTCAATGTTGATTTTACTGTTGAAATGTTAAAAGAACTTGATGAAATGGCCGGAGAATTAAACATAAGTCGGCAGGCAGTTATAAAATCTTATTTGCGGCAAGCTTTAGATCAACATAATTTAGCTAAAAGTAAAACGAGATAAACATCCTGGAAAGATTTCAATAACATTTTCCACGAAGGTGCATAACATTCAACGACATCGCAAAGGAGTCTTCCGGTTTAGGAAATAGTTGGCACCGTAGGATTCTGGTCCATTCTAGTGTTAGCGAGGGATCACATGTTTTATGAAGATGATACGTTCAACTTCCATAATGAGATCATGGTTCTGGCTGAGGAATTCTGTCAAGAGTGGGTGCAACGTCGAGCGCTCTTATCTTGAATTTCGCACTTTGCACCATCAAGCATGACTTAGAGGAGATACTCAATCAGATAGAACGGCAACCTGTCTTCAAAGGTGTATCGCCCCGAGAAATATATGAACGGGGAGAGTATGGCAAGGAACCTTCAAGAGGATTGAGCGAGAAGGACATCATTGCACTCGTGGGAAAATCCCTACAGCGGATTCACCGTAACTAAAGCTTTTTAGCAACATAGGAGCCGTTGAAAGATCAACAAATTTGGGAGAAATGATCCATGTCCCTGCGGTAGTGGTAGAAAATACAAGAGATGCTGTATGCGCAATTCCCCCCCCCAAGAGTCTCAACCGCCTCTTTCGCCAAAATTTCGGTTCGAATCAGGCTCTTACGGTGGTGCCGGCAGCTTTGTACCATCTATTGCGTGTTCGAAGCAAACTGCTTCAAACAAATGGGATTACTACTTTATTCTTGTAGACCCTGGTAGAGTTTACACCGAAGAGAAACCTGCCGTTTCACAAGCGGAGAAGGATTTGAAAGCAGCTCTCCTCCAAAAGCAGCAATCTAGCGATGATTATGCCGTGGGCGAGAATCTCCGCGATAAAGGATACATAAGCGTCAAAGACTTCAATATAGTGAAGGACTAGACAGGAATCTCAGGATGGGGTTTATTTGAAAGTTGGTCTTGTATGCCTCACAACGACTCACTGCCACGCAACTGAGCTCGTAATTCTTTTCGTTTTCGACAACCTGCACCCATTGTGGGACATAGCGCTTAATACTTACCGAAAAGCTTTTAACGGTGTACAGTGTCTTTAAGAGGTCAAACCGAGCAACGAATGTGGAACGATTAGGGCAGGCTAAGGAAAGGAAGGAATAATGAATACGAACGAAGATTTTAGAGTTTTCATCGGAAATCACATCCTCGAAATTGGACAGCCATGTGCAGTCGTTACTGGCATTGAGGAACGCGATAGCGGAACTTAAAAGGGGAGATGTTCTACACTATTCTTGACTCAAAACAGAACGTGGGAAAGAAAAGGGGCTTTATCGCATATTCTGCTCCCTTTATTAAACCTAATCCGGACGGGCAGTACGGTTTCGGCATCGAAGAGCTTTGGAAAGGATATTTGGATCAGGACTTAAAAACCCATATTTTCAACAATAGCATCTATCCCGTGTTCCAAAGTAACGACCAACTATACCAATTGTATAAGTATGCAAATCCATTGCAGATGACGGAAAGTAATCGAATTGCTCTTTATCATATTAAGCAACGAGACAGCACGTTCTTGCCATGAATCTTGCGGAGTACTCAGAGCCGTTTCCTTAGAGACTATATTAACTGGATTGAAGGCATATCAATAACAGTCTCGGAGGCCAAAGATTGAGTGTTCTTGATGAGAATTCTAAGCACTCTATTGTTACTATGCTAAGACTGTAAATGGGCGGCCTTAAAAGAGAATTACAGGATTCTGGCCAAACCATACAAGCGCACAATGGCGAATTATGGTAGATCTATAGAGCGAAATCCTTGAGACCAATATGATTATGGTTTCTGCAAAGGTACCCCACCCTTATACAACATTGCGCTCGGCACTTGTGTCTGGAATCTTGCTTGACGACCAATACAAAATTGGGGTATTGTAGACGTACGTTATATCGTACGGAGAATGCTATGGGTGCTATAAATGCTACAAACGCCAGAAAGAACCTTTACAAACTCATTAAAGAGGTTGGGGAATCGCATGAGCCTATTACCATAACTGGGAAGGAAAGTTCCGCTGTCCTGGTAAGCGAAGATGATTGGCACGCAATCCAGGAAACCCTCTATCTGCTTTCTATACCGGGTATGGCAGATTCAATACGAAAAGGCCTCAAGACTCCTGTAGAACAATGTGACACCGAGATTCGGTGGTGAGTTATCGACTCGTCTACACAAAACAGGCCCAACGTGATGCAAAAAAGATATCGCGGGCGGGGCTGAAAAAGAATGTCCTAAGACTCCTGGAGATCCTTGAGCAAAACCCATTTCAGAGTTCACCACGCTATGAGAAGCTTCTTGGAGATCTTTCGGGTGCTTACTCTCTCAGGATTAACATCCAACATCGACTCGTTTATCAGGTGCTCGAGAAAGAGAAAGTAGTTAAAGTGTTGCGGATGTGGACGCATTACGAATGAGTGCTTGGCTTTTGCGTCGACGAATTAGCATATCTACAACTGTATCAGAAAAGGACTTCACCAAGGTACACAACATTCGCAGACATTGCTATCTATATTTACGTCTGTCACCACTGCATTGATTGTTAATCTGCAGATTTATTATCTATGAGCTTCCATAGCTTTACTGCGGTTTTCCTCTTGTAAATTACCAAGAAAGAGAGTATTCTTACTAGTAAGATTATAATTCGGAGATACAAATGATAGAAATATCAACTACAAAGATGTCGTCCAAGGGCCAGATAGTTATTCCTGAAGAAATACGCAAACGACTAGACTTAAAGCCTGGTTCACAATTCGTTGTGGTGGGCGAAAAAGATACAGTAATTCTAAAAACCATTTCGCCCCCTACCATGGAAGAATTTGACAAACTTATCTTTCAGGCTCGCAAGCAAGCTAAACAGGCCGGTATAAAACAATCAGATATCAGAGTAGCCATTGAGAAGGTTCGAGCCCGTAATTGAAGGTTGTAATTGATACGAATGTATTTATCTCCGGTGTGTTTTTCAGCGGTCCTCCATATAAGATTCTTGAGGCTTGGCGTGATGGAAAAGTTCAATTGGTAGTATCAAGGGAGATCTTGCAGGAGTATCAACGTGTATTGGGAACTCTGGGACAGGAATTCCCTGGAGTCGACGCATCCGGGATTCTTGAATTACTTACTGTCAAATCGGAATTAACTGCTGCTCCGGCTTTACCAGAAGCTGTCTGTGTTGATCCTGACGACGATAAGTTTTTAGCCTGTGCATTAGCCAGCAAGGTTAAGCACATTATTAGTGGAGATAAGCATCTATTAAAGGTATCCGGTTATCGCGGTGTGGAAGTTGTTAAGCCTAGGAAGTTTATTGATAATTACATCGGAGAGGTTTGATAAAGATAAAGAACCAAGAGGCTTTTGATCTCATTCAACCGTGATCTGATATGAACAAATAAGTAATCCGCTATGAAATCTTCCTAACAATTCTGTCTTTTCCTCCTTTTCCATCAACCTGCACCCATTATGGGACCTCAGGACATGGAGCATATCCGGTAGATCTATTGAATGGAGTTTGTATTCAGGTTAATATACTGGCGAATTTGCGACATTTTATCTGGATATCACATTCATTTGCAGGATAATCATAAGGTAGACACATAGAGCAATGACAGTGTCAAGTGAGAATCCGAAACGAAAGAGACGAATCATCTTTCCAGCTGATTTCTATTCAAGCGAGGAGGAGAAAACGAAGCTGAATTGGTTTTGTTTTGAATTCGCCCTTGAATTAGAAATGTTCATTCAACGGGATCGGAAACTACGGTCACAATTATGGCGGAAGAAAATAGATGACAAAGAGATAGCAGGATTCTGCATTCACTATGCAAAACACATGAAAGGCGAAGTTCTTGACCGGCTTTCCGGTCTAGTGCCCAACGTCCGAATCGGCTACGAGCAAATAGAGACCTACTTTCCTACCATCGGGGATCTTCTCGTTGATCGGTTGTTGACAGCGACGGCCAAAGCCTGGGGTTCTCAAACAGAAGCCTGTGTTAGTTGTCCCACGCAGTGCATTTCCGAGAAAGACCATATGGCTCCAATGTTCGATGACCCGTACTATTGGGAATGAGGTAGTAGAACAAGCCATTGCACCTGATAACCAAATGGTAGCTTGACCGCTTCGTTGCTTTGCCTCTCAATCCTGCAACGGGTAAATACATTTCGCTGTTTTCGCCAAAGTACCGGTACGGCCAAAGGCAGCGATAGATAAGGGGGAATCTATATGAAACACATAGGTCAACAAAGCCTTCATGCGATGTCTCGCTTTGGTTGTATGGACCATAATATTATTGAGAAATGCCAAAATGATTACAGCGCAGGCCTGGATTTAAGTAAATCTGTATCTGGTTTAAGCAAAACAGATGTTGCAACTATTGTTGCTCAAACCTTTGAGGCTGATAAACTGATAAAGGCAACTGATCCGAGTGTGCTTTTTGATCCATCTCTTTACTCGATGAATGATTGGTCTTTGGCTGTTCTTGCAGAAATTATGTTTCAATATTCTGATGAAATAAAAACAAGGAAAGAGAAAAACGAAAAGGCTTTAGCAACATTCCAAAGTCGAGCCTGGGCTGCATTAGAGCAAATACTTAACTCACCAACGGCAAGTCCGCTGCTTTGGTATGAAGGCATTTATCTCGAAGTAGCTCAGAAGTACAAGTTTGAGCACGACAAGCGCGCTATTGAGGTATTAAAGAATGGTCTGGCATACACTCTTAATTATCAAAGGGAGGACAACTCTTTAAATTTTTTGCGCGATGTAGCTGAAACTTATGTGTCGCTGGGAGAGATAGATAAAGGACTTATAATATATACCGGGCTTCTGTGCAACAATCCTAAAGATATCTGGACATACAATATTATAGCACTGAGCTTCGATAATGAAAAACTGCAAGACCTCGCAATAAAAACAGCGGAGCGAGGACTAAAATTACTTGAAGTCACTGGTGATCCCGAACATCTGCATGATCAGTTTTTAAGCACTCTGGATGATGTACAGCAGCATAGAAAAACACAGCAGGTTTCCAAGGGAAGTTCTGCACAAGATACTAAAATCGACCCTTTGATTCTAACAGCCTTTAGAAATGCGATAACCATGGACTTTGACTCAGGTAAAAATCAGTCCATTACAAAATTATGCTGCGAACTGATTCCAGGTTTGAATCAATGTTCAATAAAACGGCCACCTCAAATGCCTGAATTGCCATCTCGGGAGGATGTAATGAAGAATATATTCAATCCTGCGAAGCCACCTCAAAAGTCATCTGACAGAAAAAAGAAAAAGATAGGTCGTAATGATCCTTGTTGGTGTGGCAGTGGGAAAAAATACAAATATTGTCATCTACAAAAAGATTAGGCGGGGTAGAGCCGTAAAAGTCACAACAAGATCGTGAGCAGTAATCAACGCAGGAAAGATGGAATTCTTTCTATCCAACGAAGGATATTGAGTCAAGAGCAAATCAATATCACGGATGAGGCCTATTATATTATCAATAGAGCGAAGAACTATGATGATCGTCTCATTAAGCTTTGCTCTTTAATCTTCTTTTCGACGATGACGGGTGATGCTTGGATACTTGATCCGAAAGATGGCTTTGCCTTATGTTTAGCGCAAGCTGGCAAGGAACAACTGTTTAATATCACTGAAACAACCACAAATTTTTGGATTGAATGGAATGCAGACTATCAAATCGAAGGGGATGTATTCATCGTTGCTAAACGGTCCGGTCAGATAAAACATTTCTTGGGATATCCTATCGGAGAAATCTTGCAGATTACTCGGCAGGTAAGATAATTGTAAGATTTTTCGCCAATGTCC
>JAUWZD010000018.1 GCA_030615505.1 Spirochaetales bacterium
CTGCTTTTACCTCAAGAGGAACAATATCCTTCTTTCCCTCAAGTAAAAAATCTACTTCGGCTTTTCCTTCACTGGTCCAATAAAAAAGTCCTGTTTTTAAAGCGGGTATTAATTCCTGAGCAGTATAGTTTTCAGTAAATGAACCGAAAAACTCCGTAAAAAGTTTATTACCTTCCAGAATAATATGGGGCCGTAAACCCGAAAGAGCTCCAAGCAAGCCTACATCAAGCATGTAGATTTTAAAGGCCTTTGAAGAAGCATAGGAGCGAAGTGGAATACGCGCAGCAGCAGCCTCTCGAACACAATAGATAAGCCCTGAAAGTTCAAGCCAGGAAAGAGCATCTTCATACATTCGCGCCCTTGCACCCTCACGAACAAGCTTAAAGATGAACTTTTTATTCTCCTTTGCCAGTTGAGCAGGGAGTGAATTCCAGATAGCTGATACTTTCGGGATGTCAGTTCCATCAACATGCCTGGAAAAATCAAGCAGATACGCTTTAAGAATTTCCTGCTGCACTATTCGGCAACTCGTGCTCTCACGTGTTTGGATATATGTTTTTAAACTCTCAGGCATCCCGCCAATGATGTAGTAGATCTTTAAGTAATCAATAAGTTTGTTATGAATAATATCCGGGATTGGTGAAAAATCCTTTTTGTCTTCAAGAAACATACGCAGGTTAGTTTCTTCTATAGCATCTAAAAATTCATAAAACGATAAAGGGTATAAAGTTAAGAAATTCACCTTGCCCACCGGAAATGAACCCGGCCTTGATAATTGTATGCCTAATAGAGATCCCGCTGTAGCCACATGATAATCTGAAGCTTTTTCTGCAAAATACTTAAGAGAATTCAAGGCACGGCTAGATTCTTGAATTTCATCAAAAAAGATCAGGGTTTTTCCTCTCTCTATCTTCATCCCGCTGGATAGAGATAGAGTTGAAATAATCCGCTCAGGATTGATATCTCCTGTAAATAGTGAGTTAAGATTTTCGTTCTCCTCAAAATCAAAATACGCTACATTAGCATAAAATTTTTTCCCGAATTCCAGGATAGAGTAAGTTTTTCCCACCTGCCGCGCACCTTGAAGGATAAGGGGTTTCCTGCGTACTGATTTTTTCCACATTTCTAATTGAATCTCAATATCACGTTTCATAGAACTAATTTTACCTGATATGTTCCTATATTGTCAATATTGGTTCTAATAATTGGCGTATATGCACATTTTTGGAATGAATAATGTTAAAACAGAACTCTGACCTGCATAATCTGCGGACACTCGTACAGTCTGACACTATTTAAAGAGTTGATAGACAGGTCAAGCACTGGATAGCCAAAGTCGAGTTATAGCCGGAATCGTTTTTGAGGGTTAAGCCTCGGATTCAAGAGTTTTCTCTCTTTCTAATGCTTTCGTCAATAGTCTCAAAATAACCGGTTTAAGGTTTGCAAAAGCGCTAACTGCCTGCCAGCGAAAGTTAAGGTATCGATGGGCAAGTCGATTTCTCTGCAAAGCCAACTTAGATAATTTTTCTTGTTCTTCTTCAGAAAAACCGAAAAAACCTGCACATTCTTTTAAGATCTGGGCATAGCTTTTTACAGGTATATTCTCCTGAGTAAGGACCGTGCCGCAAACCTCTATAAGAGCGGTAAATATATTTTCCACAGTTCGGTCAATCAATTTTTGAAGCTTTTTATCCTTTTCATAATCTTCGCGGCTTTTAGAAGCGTAATCATCTTCAAATTCCTTTATCTCTGTAGAAATAAACTGTAAGGATTCAACAACCCTTCCTTTCGCATATCTAAATTGAGGCATAAATTACCTTCCTAAAACCTGCCCGGCTATCTCCATCTGCCAGGGAATACCAAGGATGCGAAAATCCTCCATTTGTGAAATTGCATCAAGTTTGAAACCGAGAAATCTATCTTCATCTTTTATAAAAACAGGCATTCCTGAAACTATAGCATTGTAATAAAGCATTGGTTGAAGAAAATCTCTATAAATTGAGATAATATTCACATCTCTATTTAAGATTCTTTGTAATTTATAAGAAATATCTGTAATCAAAGAAAAAGCGCATTCTTCAAAATCAACATCTTCAGAAAATAGAATAGCCAAATCAATATCGGAATCAATATGAGGAAATCCTCCTATCCAGGAACCGTATAGAAAAGCCATATCTATGCTATATTGAGATGAATTTGCTTTCAAAAATGTTTTTAAATCTGAAATAATCCCTTTTTTTTCTTTAATACCTTTCATATTTAGTTTCCAGGGCTGTTCTAATAATACCCAAAAACCTTCATAAGCTCAGCATCTGTTTGATCAATTAATAATTATATCATAGCGTTGGCTTCGCCCACAACCCAGGCGTTTCTATTCACTTCGACGATGTCACCGAGTCATTAATTACTGAAAATAAAAAAAAGATGAGCCATACTTCAGACAGTCGGAGGCAGGGATTAGAAAGTGAAATCTTTCCTTGATAAAAAATAATTCCTTGATTATATTATTGCCATGATTACCAAAGTTACAGGGAAAAATCAGGTCACGGTACCGGCAAAAATTGCTGCCAGAGAGGGCATCCACCCCGGAACAAGACTCGATTGGCAGGTTACGAATCAGGAACATGTCCTTCTGATCCACGTTCTGCCCGACCGCAGCACACTGGCTTCCCAACTGCGTGGAAGTGGGCAAAGGTATAGGAAAACAGGGAGCGATCCTATTAAGAACTTGATAAGGCAAAGAGAGCAAGAGGACAGGGAGCGCGATCAAGGTTAAACATGATTACGCATGTTCTGGACACCTCTGCCTTGTTGGCTCACTACTTCGATGAGCCTGGAGCTGATCAAGTCGATGAACTTTGGAGTGATACGAGTAATCACCTGGCGGTATGTGTTCTGTCCCTGGTCGAGCTTAAAACTCGTTTAACGATGGAATTAGATGATCCGGTAGAGATAGAACGGGTTTTCGATCTTTACATCAATCATTTGACCGTGAATATTGCAGTGGACCGATGGGTTGCGGAAAAGGCGATATCGCTGCGCGAATCAGTTGAGGTGCGTCTGCCCCTTTTCGATGCCCTCATTGCTGCATGCGCCCAAAAGGAGTCAGCAATACTGGTTCATCGTGATCCGCACATGGCGGACATTCCGGAGCATCTCGTGCCCCAGATCCGGTTGCCGGAGAAAGGATAAACGTATCCGCTCAAAAAAAAGAGGGATATGAAGTAAGTGGAACAGAAAAACCACTGTTCCGCCAGGTTAATAGATTCTCATGCATTGCGTTCGTTGATCAATTTCAAGTCCTAAGAAGAACTTTATAACGAGACATTTATAAAAACCCAACAAAACCATGACTAATCCTTATTTCAGGGTTCTTATCCATTCGATATAGCTGTTGAAATCAGATACCAGGATGTCATTTGAAATGGGAATATTTCTTTCACTTAGAGATAGGATTCTACCCTTGCCAATTGATAAGCCCTGAAATAGATTTTTAAATCTATTTAAAGGTGAAGCCATGTTAGGTTTCGGTGTTTTGGACAGCTTTATTTCTACAGGATAGAGCACCGGTCCTTCACCTTCTATGAGCAAGTCAACTTCCAGGCGATTATGAGTGCGGAGATAATAGAGCCTGGGGCGTATGCCCCGATTTGAGAATACCTTCACAGTCTCCTGGAGGCAGAAATTTTCAAACAGAGCCCCCGCCATAGGTCCGTGGAGCAAATGGTCCTTGCTCTTAATTCCCACCAGGTAGCAGACAAGCCCTGAATCCAGAAAGTATACCTTAGGAGCTTTGGTTATTCTCTTACCCAGGTTATTATAATAGGGCGGCAATAAATAGATAATATGGCTTGCCTCAAGGATGGATACCCATCTCTTTACCGTATTCACCCCCACCCCTAAATCATGAGAGAGGTGGGATAAATTTAAGCTCTGGGAACAACGCGCAGCCAGGAGCTGCATAAATTGTTGAAATTCCCTCAAACTGCCGATATTATTCATCGTCCTTACATCTCTTTCGAGATAGGTTTGCAGATAAGCTCCGTACCAGACTCCGGTATCCATGCGGGCAACAACAGGCTCCGGGAATGAGCCGCACAGACAGGCGTGAGAGAAGCATTCCTCGGTTTCCGACAAAAGGGTCTGCAGATAAGGGACTGCTCTCTTCTCATGAATATCGAATGGAAGCAGGTCCAGCAGGGCTATTCGCCCGGCCAGAGAATCACCTAAATCTTTTATCAACGCAAATTTTTGCGAGCCTGTAAACAGATACCGCCCCTTTTTATGGCGCTCATTATCTATTCGTATTTTGATATAGGAGAGGATTTCCGGGACATATTGTATCTCATCGAGTATTACTTTTTCTTCCAGATTATCCAGGAATAAATTGGGATCAGATTTTGCCTGCTCACGGATAACTGGATCATCAAAGGAAATATACTGATGGGTAGTGGAGAACAGCTTCTTTAACAGGGTAGATTTTCCGGATTGACGGGGCCCGCTCACTGCCAGGGCAGGAAATTGCAATACTAACCGTGACAGGACCTGTTCAATCTGCCTGGGTATATAGAGGAGAACCACATAATTATTCTATACGTTGAACCAAATATTGTAAAGACATATTTGCTATTAAAATGCAAATATTCATCTATTTAAACACTTTCGCATTGCCTGAACGCGATGCGTATGCTTTCTTCAGTATTGAGGCCGGCTTGATAGGTCAAGCTTTTCTTAACCGCCTGTATGTTGGCTTCTTAAACAGGGAGCCTGTTACCACAAACCCCTTGTCTCCCTGAGCCGAAACCGGATAATATGCCGCCAGGGTAATCTTAAAATATGGATAAAATTATAGCTCCAGGCAATTTCATCTGGGGGGCTGCGACGGCCTCATACCAGATCGAGGGCTCTCCCTTAGCAGACGGCGCAAGTCCGTCCATCTGGCATGAGTTCAGCCACAGGCGGGGAAAGATCAAGTACAATCACAACGGGGATACTGCCTGCGATCACTACCACCGCTATCCTGAAGATGTTAAGCATATGAAGGATCTGGGCCTGAAGGCCTATCGCTTCTCTGTATCCTGGCCCCGTATCATTCCCTCACCCGGGAAAATAAATCCCAAAGGGCTTGATTTTTACAAGCGCCTGGTGGATGAGCTGCTCAAAAAAGGCATAGAGCCCTATATAACCCTCTTTCACTGGGATGCTCCTCTCTGGCTTGAAGAAACGGGGGGCTTTGCTAAAAGAGAAGCGGTTGATCACCTTGTTGAGTACGGTATGACCCTCTTTAAAGGTTTGGGGGACAGGGTTAAACACTGGATAACAATCAATGAACCCATGGTATTTGCCTTTTTAGGATATTACTTCGGGTCTCATGCTCCGGGTAAAAAGATGAAAATAAAGGACACTTTTTCTGTTACACACCATCTCCTCCTGGGCCACAGCTTCTTAGTCAGACGCTTCAGGGAGACGGTAAAAGACGGAAAAATAGGTATTTCCGAAGCCCAGATCTGGGCCAAGCCCCTTGAGCCGGATAGGCCTAAGGATATTGAAGCGGCGGATACAATGGACCAGATTATAAACCGACTCTACATAGATCCCATTCTCTTAGGTAAATACCCTGAAAAAGTCGTCAGGCTCTTCGGCCGCTTTCTGCCTGCGGACTTTGAAGCGGACCTTAAGGATATGCAAGAGCCCATGGATTTTGTCGGTATAAACTACTACACGAGCCGGAGCTACCGATATTCTTTTATTACTCCCTTTACACACGCCAAAGAGGTTCCGACTCCAGGCGCGGAGAAGAGCGCAATGTGGGAGATCTTCCCTGACGGCCTGTATTACCTGTTAATACGGCTTAAGGAGGAATACGGTAATCCGGACTGCTATATTACGGAAAACGGCTGTCCCCTGCCGGAGGAACCTGGCCGCGATCCTCATAAGGATGAAGAGAGGATTTGTTATCTCACCGATCATATCCGGGCTGCACTCAAAGCCAGAGAGCTGGGAGTCAAGCTGAAAGGCTACTTTGTCTGGTCGTTACTGGACAATTTCGAGTGGCAGCACGGCTACGGTATGCGCTTCGGCCTGATCAGGGTTGACTTTGAAACCTTAAAGAGGACCTGGCGGCAGAGCGCCCGCTGGTACCGGGACTTAATCCGGAGTGGAGAGGCTTAGCCAATTGATCGATTTCAAAATAATAGGAGGCAGGGGTAACTTCTATTTCCTTCGACACGGAGAAAGCGACGGGAACAATGCCCTGATCATTCAGGGACACCGGGATTATCCGCTCTCAAAAAGGGGAATAATAGAGTCGCAGCAGGCCGGGCTCTGGTTTAAAGAAAAGAATATTGACCTGATCCTGCATTCCCCGCTTGCCCGGGCCAAACAGACCGCACTGATCGTGGCCGACCAGCTCGGGACGGATTTTATTCAGAATCATGAGGATTTAAAGGAGCTCGATACGGGTATCTTTACCGGAATGACCCGAAGGGAAGTCCAGGAAAAATTTCCCGGCGAATGGAAAGCCTTTCAGCAGGAAAGCTGGGAATCCGTTCCCCAGGCAGAACGGATATGTGATATTACTCAAAGGGCTGAGAGGTACTGGGAATACCTGATAGGCATTTTTAAAGATGGAAAGAGAAATATACTGTCCGTGACACATTCAGGAATCCTGCAGTGGCTTATAAAAATCACCCTGGGGCATGAGAACTGGATGCCTCTCTTCCCCATGAGCAACTGCGGAATCTGCCATCTCAGCCTTAATAACAGAATTGAAGAGAGAAATTCCAGTTATTACTATGAATGGACTCACATTAATTTTCACCCCAGTATAGAGAAGGAGAAGGAAGATTCTCTCTTTTTAAGCAATTAAAAGCCAATAACATAAGGACGAAGCGGCTTTGGGCATGGTTGACAAAACCTTGAGGCTTTATGCAATACCACCGAAATCCGACAATCGGAGCCCATTGCAACTAAAGGCTGCGATGGGTTGTATACAACATGCAATCCTTAAGACCAACTCTCTTCTTTAGACCTGCTTTGTTTTTAAAAAATTTTGTAAGCCTTCATAGCTTTTTTACATTCAATCCGGCAGATCTGAAGCTGAAAAAGATATCCAACTTTACCATTTTATCTACTTTTTTTGAAACTCTTATCAGAGCATATATCTTTTCTAGCCTTGTATTATCCACATAACCTTTTAAAATTATTTCAGGATTATTTTCAATTTTTGAAGTAAGTTCGGCATTAATGTCACTATCAATATCCAGAACACAATCTTCCTCAAATCCACACTCGCCTGCAGCAAATCTGAAAATTAGATTGTTATGCCGGTATCCGTCATCCTCATAGTAAAGAATACTGTTCCTATCTTCATTCAGCGATTTTCTTCAATGCCTTAAACACAAGATAGGTATCTTCTTCTCGGGTAAGCTTAGATTCTGAATTTATATCAAGTCCCTGGAAATTATCATCATAGGACATAGGTACTTTTCTTCTTTCTCCCCGGTTATTCCATGCCTTTTGCCATGCTTTAATTTCATGAGAAGCTTCATTAAGCTCGTCTGTGGTAATCCATGGGTGTGCAAATTCAGCTAAGATCTGGTTCATAATTTCAATCTCGAACTCAGAAAAAAAATCGAGATTTGGGCGACGAGCTGGTTCAATAATTATTGAATCTTCTCCCTGTGGTTTGAACTTGCAATATTTATTCTTGTGTGATGTTATTGCGTCATAAAGATGCCTCGGAACAGGTCCCCTCTCATAAGCATCATATTCTATATCAAGGGCCGGCTTGCCAGTCTCGTCTAATACGCGAAAATCAAAAAGAGCGAGATACTTATAGATATAAGCCTGGTATGTGGGCTTACGTGCTCTCTTTTTATGTTCTTGCGCAAAATAGCAAATCGCATTTTCAATTCTTTCTTTCCGGTAGGCAAGCATAGCGGCGGTACTCCTTTCTGGTCCAGCACACTATTTATTGTTAATCTATCAGCTAATCCAGTTTGGTGCAAGAATATTTTGTGGAGTACTCATTGGCTGGCATGAGTTCAGCCACAGTCCGGGCATGATCAGGAACAATCGAAACCAATAATAATTAATAAAAGTTGACTCCTGCTTTTTTAATCACTATAAAGAGAATTGGGGGACTCATAATGAAAATTAATATTTACCATTGGAAAAACTTAAATAAAGCGGAAAGGCAGGCTCTCCTGCTCAGAGCCGAATCGGATATATCCAGGATTCTTCCCTCTGTAAAAGAGATCATCGCCTCAGTTAAGGATAAGGGCGATCAGGCCCTTATAGACTTCACCAAAAAATTCGATGGAGCGGATTTGAAAGATATTCCACTTAAGGTAACAGATGCAGAGTTCGATCAGGCTGAGAAGGAAATTGATAAGGATATTAAAGAGGCCATAAAATTCTCTGTTGAGAATGTTATGAGTATTCACCATAAACAAAAAATCGAGTCCATAGAGCTCAGCGAGGTCAGACCCGGTGTATATGCCGGGGAAAGATTCACCCCCATTCCATCTGCAGGTTTATATGTGCCAAGGGGGAGAGGGAGCTTTCCCTCAGTTATGTATATGCTGGCAGTTCCCGCCCTTATCGCCGGAGTTGAAAGGGTTGCAGCAGTAACGCCGCCGGATCATGAGGGAAAAGTTGATTCCGCCACTCTTTATACGGCCCGGCTCTGCGGTATCATGGAAATATACAGGGTGGGTGGGGCTCAAGCCATTGCAGCTTTGGCCTATGGCACTAAAAGTATAGCCAAAGTGGATAAAATAGTGGGACCCGGAAGCATCTACGTCTCGGCTGCTAAAAGTCTTTTAACAGGTATGGTGGATATGGGGCTTCCTGCAGGGCCCTCCGAATCTATCATCCTGGCAGACAAAACAGCCGATCCCCGGAAGGCTGCCCTGGATCTGATGATCGAAGCGGAACACGGATCGGATTCCTCCGCTTACTTAGTCACTCCCAGCCCTGAGCTGGCGGACGAGGTAGAGAAGATCCTCCCCACCCTGTTGGTAAAACTGAGTCCCTTAAGAACCCGCTATGTCCAGGATGTTCTTAACAGTTACGGCGGCATCATTATTACAGAGGATATGAAAGAGGCTGCCCAATTTGTCAATGAATACGCCCCGGAACACCTGCAGCTTGCCTGCCGGGATCCCTTTGAAATTATGTCCTTAATTAAAAATGCAGGGGAGATCCTGTTGGGCCAGCATGCAGCCTTCTCTTTGGCCAATTACTCAGTAGGAGTCAACAACGTGCTTCCCACAGGAGGAAAGGTAAAAACCTGCTCCCCCCTCACTGTCAGGGACTTTCTAAAATCATCATCTGTAGTCTATATTACCGAACCTGGTTTCCAGAGCCTTAAGGGGCCAGTTGCTGCGCTGTCAGAATATGAGGGTTTTTCCGCTCATGCCCTTGCCGTAAAGAATAGATGAGCATAGATACCCTTCAAGATGTTTTCAGCTATATGGTCTCCTTTACCAATTTAGAGAAGAGCGCCTCTCTATTTGATGCCCGGAGTTACAGACTGGACAGAATGCACTCCTTACTCGCCTATTTTGATAATCCCCACGAGAATTTCCGTGTGCTCCATGTGGCCGGCACAAAGGGAAAAGGCTCCACCGCCTCCTTCTTAGCTTCGGTTCTCTGTTCAGCCGGATACAGGACGGGACTGTATACCTCTCCCCATGTTACCAGCTATCTGGAAAGGATTTCAGTGCTTAACCACCCTCCTGAGGATAAACTCTTCATTCGATTGGGAAAGAGGATAGAAGAAATGGTGATGCAGTACCGGGATGATCCCCTACCCGCTCATGATCAGCCTACCACCTTTGAGTTATTGACCCTGCTTGCCTTTCTATACTTTAAAGAGACCGGCTGCCATTATGCGGTGATTGAAACGGGTATCGGGGGCAGGCTCGATGCCACTAATGTGGTAAAGCCTGAACTCTGTCTGATAACGCCGGTTGAACTCGAGCATACCGATATCCTGGGAAACACAATGGAACAGATCGCCAGGGAAAAGGGGGGAATTATCAAAGCGAAAGTACCTGTTTTTTCAGGCTTTCAGGATCAATGTGTAAAGGAGGTATTTAGGAAGATCAGCCTGGATAGGGGAAGTAGTATTCTTTTTCTTGATGAAGAGCTGGATTTCCTCAATGCGGACTGCAGTGCAAACGGAACTCTTATGCATTTCAGCTTAAGAGGGGGGCAGGCTAAAAGAATCCGGCTCTCCATGCTGGGTAAATTTCAGGCCGAGAATGCCGCCCTGGCATATCTTGCATTAAGCCGCTGTTTTGAGATTCCGGAGGACATAATTCAAAAGGGCTTTAGGGAAACATTTATTCCCGGAAGAATGGAGGTGATCAGAAGGGAGCCTTATATCGTTATTGACGGCGCCCATACTCCCCGCTCCATTCAACACAGCCTTTACGCCTTTCAAGAGCTGTTCGGCTCAGAAGGCGTACTCCTTTTCGCTTCCGTTTCCGGAAAAAAGACAGAAGAAATGGCTGATATTTTAGCTCCCGCCTTTCACCGCATCATCATAACCACCCCGGGAGACTTTAAGGAGAGCGATCCGGATGAAACCTACAGCATATTCCACTCTAAAAACCCTAAGACACTTCTTATCAGGCAGCCTCCGGAAGCCTTCAACAAGGCGCTTTACATCACAAAAGGAAAGCTCCCCCTTCTGGTAACCGGCTCTTTCTATCTGATAGGAGAAATCAAGCAGATCTGCCTTAATAACGCAAAACAACCAGGGTAAAAAAATGCTCTTCAATCAGGTATGTATATATTATTCTGTAAAAATACTCCTGTCAATTAATATATTAAAGCCCTGCTTCGCCCATGGCCTGTTCAAATAAATCAGCGAGTTCTAACTCAAAGGTCCAGTATCCAGGGTATTTGTCACTCTTCAGCTTTTTAAGCTTCATTATTTTAAAGATGCTTCATATACAGACTATTAATCCCTCACTATAGTATTAGCTCAGGAATGCTTGCAATCCTCCACCTATCCAGCGCCTGTCTCCTGCTTATCTCACACTGCACCTTTCTCTTAAGGGCTCTATATATGACTAAAACCGGTATAAAGCCGCAAAAGATCGACCGCCTGGCCCGCGCTATTTCTCAGGCCCTTCTGCCTTTCACAGTGCTTACGGGCTTGATATATCTGCTCAGCTTAAAAGCTCCTTTTTTTCCCCATCCCCTTTTAGGAATTCTTCCTCTTATGGCCATCCCACTGTTCACTGCGGGTCGAATCCTGTTTAAAAAAAGGAAAGAACTTCCCTGGCTGCTTCCCGTATTAAACCTTATATTTATTATAGCGGCCCTGATAACGGGATTTCTTCAAAGGAGGTAAAAAGCTCTATGGAAGAAAAAAAACTCATTAACGGACGGCTGATAATTGTAAGCGGTGATATCACGCGGATGACCTGCGATGCCATAGTGAACGCGGCTAACTCCTCCCTGATGGGCGGCGGGGGGGTAGACGGGGCCATTCACCGGGCAGGAGGGCCGGGCATCCTCAAAGAGTGCAAAGAAATCCGAAAAAACCGCTATCCCGATGGACTTCCCACCGGAGAGGCCGTGGCTACCGGCGCGGGAAATCTTCCGGCCCATCACGTTATCCATACCGTGGGTCCGGTCTGGCACGGCGGAAACTCAGGAGAATCGGAAAAACTCTCAAGATGCTACCGAAGGAGCCTCGAAGAAGCTGCAAAACTTAAGCTTAAGTCCATTGCCTTTCCAGCCATCTCTACCGGCATTTACGGTTATCCTAAAGAGAACGCAGCCAGGATTGCCTATAATGCCGTGTATAACTTCTTAGACAGCGCTGATCTTCCTCAAACAGTTTACTTCGTATTCTATTCCCCGGGTGACGCAGCCCTCTTTATGGATGTTATGGACCTGAGGTAAGATACTTGTCATTAAACTGGAGAGAAATCGACTGTATCCTGGATGAGATTCCCCTGGCAGGGAGTATTATCCGGCAGATCCACCAGCCGAGCCATGCAACTCTCACATTAGAATTCTATTCCCCGAGAAATAGCTTTACACTGTTCTTTTCTTTTACCAACCCGTACTGCAGGCTCCACATGCTCACCCGAAAGCTTCCAAATCCTAAAAAACCTCCGCGTTTTGTTTCATTCCTTCGTGCTCACATACGCCATGGAAGGGTAATGAAAGCATATCAGATCGTAAGGGAAAGAATCGTCAAGATTGAGATAGTTAAAAAAGAAAATCAGGTCACACTCTGGGTCAGACTCTGGGGCGGGGCGGCAAATATGATAGCCACGGACAGGGAGAGCAATATTCTGGATGCTTTTTACCGCAGGCCCAGGCGAAAGGAGATCACCGGGGGATTTTACAATCCTGAGGAGATCTTCAAATCCAACACTTCAGAGCAACACGACAAAGAGCAGTATCTCATCCGGGAACTGCCTGGGCCTGGAAGTTTTAATGAGCGAATTGATCGATTTTACTTCGAGCTTGAGCAAGAGAAGGATAGAAAAACTCTTCTCTCTAAACTGGATCAGCAGTTTTTAGGCAGGGAAAACCGCATTTTAGTGAACCTTGAAAAATTACAGCAGAGACTGAACAGGTACAGAGGATTCGATCAGTTTAAGTTATACGGCGATCTGATCCTGAGCAATCTGCATAAGATCCGGAAGAGAGACAAGTGGCTGGAGACCGAAGATTTTGAGAATTCTGATAGTGTTATAGATATTGAACTTGATCCGGAACTCTCACCGGCGGAAAACGCTGAACACTATTTCGAGCAGTACCGCAAAGCAAAGACCGGATTCCGTAAAATTAAAGAAGAGGTAGAGCTTCAGAAAAAAAACTTAGCTGCTGTACAAAAAAGGCGCACCCGGATATTAAGAGAGAAAGACTTAGAAAAAGTAAGGGCAGAATTAAAGGGCTCAGAAAAACAATCAAGAAAGACGGATAAGGATCTTCCGCCTGGCTTAATTTTCTATTCATCTGATTTCCAGATCCTTGTGGGCAGAAGCGCAAAAGAAAATGATGGACTCCTGCGCAGATCCGTTAAGGGGAACGACTTCTGGTTTCACTCAAGGGATTATCCGGGATCCTATGTATTTATCAAATCCAGGTCCGGAAAGAGCGTGCCTTTAGAGGTAATGCTCGACGCCGGCAACCTGGCGCTCTTTTACAGCAAGGGGAAAAGCACAGGCAAGGGGGACGTTTATTACACTCAAGTTAAATTCTTAAGAAGGGCAAAACACGGAAAAACCGGATTAGTTATCCCCACTCAGGAAAAAAACCTTTTCATCAAAATAGACAGAAAGCGCCTGGCCCGATTAAAAGAAAGCTCCGATCTTCCGTTATAGGTATTGAATTATTGATTTCAATTCATAATAATTAAATTGTATGATTCGCGCATCCACGGTGGACGGTATTTTTTATCCCTCGGAGAAATCCCAGCTCCTTGCTTTAGTCAAGGATCTTCTCTCGAGTTCCGATGTTCCTGAAGGTAAAGCCGGTGCCATCATTACGCCCCATGCAGCCTATCGGTACACGGGAAGCATTCAAGCCGCAGCTTTTAGATCTGCGGCAGCCAGAAATATTGATTTGGTTGTCCTGCTTGGGCCGGTCCATCGTGAGCCTGCGGATGGGGTCATTCTGACCGAATCTACAGAATTCGAAACTCCTTTAGGTCGGATTCCCGTTAATGAGGAGATGATTGAAGAATTACAGACCTGCAGCACGAAAATATACTGTAATGATATCAGCCATCTCGAGGAGCACTGTCTGGAAGTGCAGCTTCCCTTTATTCAGCATCTCTTTCCGACTGCCCTGGTTGTACCCATACTGATGGGAAAAAATAATATACAGATTGTAAAGATTTTAGCTAACGCCCTGCAGATAACCTTTAAAGATAAACTCGAATCCACCCTTTTTGTTATCACTGCTAATATGTCATCGTATATGATAAAAGAATCTGACAGGGAGGAGATCGATAGATTTATTGACTTAATAAAACAACGTGATTGGCAGGGAATCATCCGGGATGCGAATAAGGGCCGCAACAGCTCATGTGGTGCAGGCTGCATTGCCTCTGTTTTATCTTTAGGCAATATCCTGGGAGAAAAGGTTGAAATACTTAAAAGAGGCAGTTCGGCCGATGTGGCGGGAGATAATAAAAATGTGGTTCACTATGCCGCTATTTCAATAAGTAATATTAACGAGGATATTCATGAATTTCACACTCACAGATAATGAAAAGAGCATTCTGCTGCAAACAGCTCGCCTTACCATTACATCCAGGCTTACCGGCAAAAAAGCCGATTACCCGGAACCCACCCCGAAATTAAAGGAAAAATGCGGTGCTTTTGTTACACTCCATAAATCCGGCAAATTGAGGGGGTGCATAGGCTACGTGGAGGATATAAAACCTCTCTTCGAAACGGTAAAGGAGGTGTCTGAATCGAGCGCCTTTGGGGACCCTCGCTTCCCATCGGTTCGGCCGGATGAGCTTGACAGTATTGATATAGAAATCTCTGTTTTAACTCCCTTAAAACGGATAAAATCGATTGACGAGATCCAGGTAGGCGTGCACGGAATTATGATCAAACAGGGATATTACTCAGGATTACTTCTGCCTCAGGTTGCCACTGAATACGGTTGGGACAGGGAGACCTTCTTAGCCCATACCTGCAGTAAGGCCGGTCTTCCGGGAAAATGCTGGCGGGAAAGCAACACGGAAATAGAAATTTTCAGCGCCATAATCTTTGGAGAAAAGAAAGACAATTATGAATAAATATCTTCCCGGCAGGATCACAAAAGGAGGAGAAAGCTATTTAGGCATTCCAATCGGCATAGCCAGAAATGATTTAGCCCTGACCCGGTTCACCGCTTTTAATAAAACATCTTCCTTGAGATCCTCACCCGGCTGGATTGTTAAAGAAGATAATGTTTCCGAATGGACCGTAGATGGATTTTTCAAGACAGGGGGACAGCTCTTTCTGTATGGGCCCTATCATGAGGGAATATTCTTAGAAGAAATCCTTGACTTCTCTCCGGAGCGTGCTCTTTTCTATCTCTTGACCCTTATCCAGGCCATAATCCTCTTGAAAAAAAGGGGCATATCCTATGGCAAACTGCAATCGGATTCTGTGTATTTTCTTAACTCAGGAGGTATACTCTTTTTACCGCCTGTAGTGATGAAGAAGGTATTGGAAACCCAGCCCCTGGATTATAAGCTGCATGTATTTGAATCACTGAACAACCCTGACCTTACCGCCGGTGATGAACAGCTTTCCTACAGCCTGGGTGTTCTTCTCTACAGGATTATATGCGGCGATTTTCCTTTCGAGGCAGATACGGATGAGGAAATCCACCAAAGAATAAGGAGTTTTAAAATACTCTCTGTTTCCATGGTCCGTCCGGAAGTAAAGGAGGAGGTATCCGAGGCGATTGACCGCTGCCTTATCCATGGGCAGGACCAAAAGAGTCGTCTCACTCTTGAGGAATGGAGCAGCAGTATTCAAAACTGGCGAAAGACCGGGCTTTTCCGAAACATCTTAGAATCCGAAAGGGAAAACATTCTGCAGAAGGGTGCTAAAATATTAAAGAGAAGCTCTAAAGCCTATCAGCGACGAATTTATTGGCAGAAACACTGGAAAATATTCACCCTGTGCTTTATCGCACTTCTTATTGTCAGCGGTATTACAGGTTCCATGATAAAAAGACTCTTAGCTCCCCGTGCAACTCATGGTTTTCCTCCTTTAAAAGTTGTAGAAACCTTTTACAACAGCATTAATAGCTTGAATCATGCCCTAATGGAAGACTGCGTGATCAAGGGTGCGGGAAAGGAAATTATTAAAGAAGTTATCCAGATCTATGTCACCTCGCGTGTATCCATGGGATACGAAGGTAAATCGCATCTTCTTCCTGCAGATCAGTGGGATCAGATGGGAAGACCGGCTTTAGAGCCTCCCCAATCCGTATACGGTATTACAGATCTCAAGATCCGTGAAACCAACCGGGATCCCCCGACTTTCATAGCCTCTTACCGTAAATGGGTTCCGGCTGCAAGAGATGATCCGGAACAGGGCTCACCTGCACAGAGTTCCGGGCCAGACCCTCCGGTCGCCTACAAGTCATTTCAAATTACAGAAAGGCTTTCACTCAAGGCAGATAAGGAGGACTGGGTAATCTATAAGATTGAGCGTTTAGAATTAAACCCTTAATAATTTAAACAGTGACCTCATTTAGGGAAGCTGCTCGATCTCCCGGCCGATACGTCCGGCCCTGATAAATTTGAACACAGAATAGGTTAAAAATAATGCCCCGGAGGCAATGAGGGCGTATCCCGTTTTTTTTAAGACAGCGGATTTTGTACTATCCGATTCTCGAAATCCAGTGGCAAGACTCACTGCTCCGGATATCTCAAAAATAAGTCCGAGGCTTAAGAACGCACTGCCGGTTAAAGTTGATCTTTTCTGCTTTCTTTCAAGCTTCCAAATTAAGGGGATCTTTCGCTCCATACCCAGGGAAGCAACTTCGTCAGGGGGAATAAGCTCTCCTATAAAGGGATGTTCAAGCCAGTATGCGCGGATTTCCTCGCTGACCGGTCTTTTCTCAAATCGTTCAGGCTCTTCTGCAGACAAGGTAATCATTTCATCCTGATTTATAATTATTGGCTCTACAGGCTTCTCTCCCTCTATCTTAAATTGAGGTTTAACCTCCACAGTTCCCTCAAAGCAGTATATTTCAGTCACCGGTACAGCAACTCTTTTCTCACGGCCCTGCTCTTTCCCGAATGGAACCTGAACATTCATACCGAAGTCAGTACCCCGTACACCGGCTATGGCATCTCCCCCTTGAATATAGAAGTATTGACCTGCTTTAAGCTTCTTAAGCCTGGCCCGAACACTGCCGTAAAGCATGCTGAAAGCATTTTCCTGCTTCTCTTCTGCCCATTGCAATTGAAAATCCGTGTTCTCCGCGATTTTAATTACATTCTGAGAGAGAATAAGCTGTATTTCTAAAAAAGTATTTTCACCTGCCAGGATAATATCTCCCTCATAAAGCCTGTGTCCTATAATTTCATCAATATTTACAGGGCTGCCCCTATTGTCTCGAATTTCGAAATCTTCACCTTCATGGTAGATAATCACTGCCACCGCCTTAGAACGATACTCCTGCGGCCAAACGGGTAAGAGCAGTATAAGGTGCAGTAGAAAAACAGCCAGGCCTATCCGGCTTTTGTTTATATTCATATTAAGGATTTTATAATAGAATGAGTGTTAAATCAATTTTAAATTGTATTACTCAGTATTGAAAACCGTGGGCTTTAAAAGTAATATTTGAACGTGGAGCAGATTACAAACGAAATTAAATGTACCTATTCGGATAGTGAGATTAACACCCTGCTTAAGAGTGTGCCCACAAAATCAGAATCTTTCAACCGGCATTATAATCAGGTGGAGGAGTTTTTTATTCATGTTAAAGAGGATTTTACGGTTCCGCATCTTCTCATTCATCACGACGTACGCCGGCTGAAACCTGAAAAGGATTACATAGACCTTTTAAAAGAGATTCTCAATCAGATTATGCCCCTCGCTCCCCAGGTTTTTATGGATCTTACATATCTATTCGATCCCGGAGAAATCTTAAAACCATGTTTCTTCAAACTTTATCGAATTGAAGATAATCAATACCTCTATATGCTGCGATTGGATCTGATGTATCGCCCCCAGGCGCACACCATCATTGACAAGGGCAGCAATGACTTCACTCCTCATTACTCCACTAACCAGATCTTCTTAGAAGCCAATTTCATTCCCCTGGAACAGGTGCTTGTAACAGAAGGCAAGATCAGCAGCTTTATTGTAAGGCAAAGCATTTCCAATACCTGGGTAGATGAAACAGGCCGCGGCTATTTTGTCCAGGGAATCTGGATTGATAATGAGCTGACTAAATTTTTCAGCAAGCTCTTCCTGCCCAAAGGCAAGAAAACCTATCCCTTCTACCCATATATCTGCAAATACAAAACAATCTGCCAGTCTGTTATTCATTTTTCACCGGAATTGCGGAAAGTCCACCTTCCTTATCTGCACAAGGCCATCGAATTTCTAAAGCCCGCTATTGAAGAGATAGAAAATTCCATGAAAAATGTGGATTTTTCTGAGGACAATGAGACCTTCATGCGGGTAAAACAAAACGTTCCGGAATCCTGGTATACTATCTGGGACAATATATCCTTAGAAGTTTATCTGAATGATCAGGATATGAGGGAGTTCCGTATTGAAGAATAGGCTCCAGGACTTAAGGAACTTAAGGGTTACGATTATGGGTCTCGGGCTGCACGGCGGAGGACTTGCCTCTGCTCTTTTCTTCACCCGCCGGGGATCAAGGGTCACGGTCACAGATCTTCAGGATGAAAGATCCTTGAAACCCTGCCTGGATCAGCTTAGAGAATTTAACGTTCATACGGTGCTGGGAAAGCATGATGAGAGGGACTTTATCGAAACGGACCTTATCATTAAGAATCCGGCAGTACCTGAAAACTCCGTATATCTACAGCTTGCACGATCCCGGGGAGTGCCCGTTGAAACGGATCTGTCCATATTTTTAAGGCTGAGTGACAATCCCATTATTGCTGTAACTGGAAGTAAGGGGAAATCCACCGCGTGCTCAGCCATTCATCATTGTCTCTTAAGCAGATATCCCGGGGCCAGAGTTGGGGGGAATATAACGGTATCTCCGTTAAGTTTTTTGCATCAGCTACACGAAGGAGACCCGGTTGTGCTGGAGCTCTCTTCCTGGCAGCTTGCGGATCTTAAAGGAAAAGAACTGCTTATCCCCCGGGTATCTGTTATGACTGCAATTCTGCCGGACCATCAGGATAGGTATCCGGATATGAAGTCCTACATTGCCGATAAAAAAGTGATTTTCCAGGCACAGGGGCCTGAGCACTATGCTGTGCTCAATTTTCAGGATCCCTTTCAAAAATCGTTTGCCGGGGAAATCAGGGCCAGGCTCCGCTACTTTTCAAACAGATCCCTGCCTGAGGGAATCGACGGCGCTTTTTTAAAAGGCAAAGAGGGTTTTATTAAGAAGGAAGGTAAAATCTTTAAAATCTTTAAGGATATTTCCCTTCCAGGAGCGCATAACCGTATGAATCTTCTTGCAGCAGGTCTTGCCTGCTCACTTTTCAGTCTTGATCATAATGTGATTTCGGGCGCTTTAATTACATTTAAAGGGATTGAACACAGGCTTGAGTATTTCCTGGAGAAGAACGGCATTAAATTTTACAATGATTCTTCATCCACCATACCTGAGGCAACGGGTGCGGCCTTAAAGAGTTTGAAAACTCCAATAATCCTGATTGCAGGAGGAACGGATAAAAATATTGATTTTACCCCTCTTCTGGAAGTGATCAGCATTCCCGAAAGGATTATTCTTTTGGAAGGCAGCGCTACTTTCAAGATAATTGAGCTCTTCGAAAAAGAGGGAATAACTTATTCCGGTCCTTTTAAGAGCCTCGGGCGAGCTGTGCGCCATGCCTATGCAGAGGCCGTACCAGGAACATCCATACTCTTCTCTCCGGGCTGTACCTCTTTCGGCATGTTCCTGAATGAATTCGACCGGGGCAGACAATTTAAGGATATAGTCCATGCACTAAAGCCCGCAAAAAAATAGATTAATCCTTTAAGTTGGCAATAATTTTCCGGTAAAGACTACTGAAGCGTTCAATACGCTCGAGCTTAATCTGCGCATCCTTGCTCCAGATACTGTCCGGATATTCATCCACCACCCGTTTGAAATATTCATAGGATTTACGGAGCAGCTCCAGACTGCTTGCAAATCTCTGATAGGAGTCATAACGCGGTTTAAAGCTTAATCCTTTCTTAGCCACGGTCTGATAGAGAGCCTCTATACCGTGAAGAGCCCGGGAAAAGTGAACGAATCCCTGTTTATAGTAGGCATAAGGCGGCTCCTTGTGAAAACCTACCTCGCTTCTGTTAGCGGCCTTTTGACTGACCTTTTTAGCCGGAGGGGCCTGCGGCTTTTCCTGCAGGTCGGAATCATCCCCGCAAAAAGAGAGAAGATAGGTGTAGGCCTCATTTAAGGCCATCATTTTCAATTCCTGCAGCTCTTTCCGGTCCTCCGGAAAGATATCAGGATGATTTTCCCTTGCAAGAAGGTGGAAGGCATGCCTTATTTCATCTCTACCGGCCCCGGGTTTCACCCCTAAGAGGCTCCTGAAATAATAATCACTCATGACTGTCTATTAACTTCCTGATATAAGCTTTAGGATCTCCGCGTTCTTTTTCTACCTGCATAATAAGTAAAAAAGTCTTGTTTAAATCATACCCCTGATCGCGATAGAGCTCATAGAATATATTTAGATCCTGAGTATAACGAACAAAAGATATAATATAAGCATTATGTAAGGGAATATCCTGAATACTGCGAAAAGACTCCGTCTTAAACTCTAATGAATACTCGTTGCTGAATTTTCCTTTAAAAGTATCGAATATATCCTCTCTCATATCCAAAATATATTCCCTGCTTTTGCCGCTCTCATAGAGGGCATTCAATTCATCATAAAGCACTCGAATCAGAGTTGAGTATCTGTCCCAATCATCTATGTAATCAAGCGCCTTCCGGTAGTGCTTCGATTCAACGCCATAACGGTCTTTAATATAGTTTAATGCGCCTTCTCTGCCTATAAAAGTGGCCAACTCCTCGTTGAACTGAATTTCATTTTTGATAAACAGGGTGCTGTGAGTCTGTTCATGAATGATAAGGGAGGCTAAGGCAAAGACAGAATAGTCATTCATAAAGCTGTATACAGGATCCACAAAAAAACCAAGGGTGCTGAAAGCATCCACCTTTCGAATAAGGACATCCAGATCCTTCTTTTTAAGCTTCTCCGCCTCCCTTAGAGCATCTTCTCGTTTAAAAAATCCTTTATAAGGGAAGGACCCGAAAAATAAGTACTTCCAGATATAGGGTTTAAATGCATCTTTTTTACAGGCTGAAACTACATCAACTAAGTAATTCTTGTCCAGTTCAACGTAGCGCGAGTAGTTTTTATCATGATTAAGCCCTATACACCGGACTGAATACCGCTTAATATCCTGTACCAAAAGAAGTGTGTGTTTCAGATCCCCCGAAATATCTTCGGCTTCTAAAAGCTTATCTATTTCCTCGGCCTGCCGCACATTGTATTTCATAATATAGGATCCCTGTTTTAATATATAACAACAGTTTAATGAAAATATGCTGAAAAAAAGGATTGCAAGGCCCAGCCTTGCCTTTGGCATCATAAAGATGATTATAGCTGTAAGGGGGAAATCATAAAAGAGCAGCTAATGATTGGGCGAGTGAGTCGGAAAAATTTGTTAGAAACGTAATTATTTAAGCGGACAAATTGACTAAGAGTTTCACAGTATATATTATAAATCTGGAAGAAGATTTTTTATGCCGATATTATACAATGGAATTTATATTCATACTGCGAACAGGCAATTTGCTTATAGAGGTATCTGTAAATAAAAAATGATAACTGAGGCTGAAAAGCTCAAAAAAATCATAAAATTAGACTCCGAATTAAATACAATCCAGGATCTGGATATCCTGCTTGAGAGAATTCTATTAGAAGCCAGAAAGGCGGTAAATGCCGATGCCGGATCAATTTATATTCGAGAGAATAATAAACTTGAATTCAAATACTCTCAGAATGACACAAAACAGAAAGACCTCCCCCCGGGACAGAAGCTGATATATTCCATATTCAGTATTGATATCAATAAGAAAACAATTTCCGGCTATGTGGCTGAGACAGGAGAACTGCTGAATATACCCGATGTATATAATATACCGAAGGGCTCACCGTTCAGCCATGACCCCTACTATGACAGGGTTTCAGGCTATAAAACAGAATCTATGCTCACTATACCCCTTAAGACAAATACCGGGAATACCCTCGGAGTAATCCAGATCATTAATGCCAAGGATTCCAGGAATAAAGTCATCTCTTTCGATTATGATGATGAGCTCTTTGTCCTTCATTTCGCAGCCGGCGCGACAGTAGCTCTGCAGCGGGCTCAGATTACAAGAGCTATACTTTTGAGAATGATCAAGATGGCGGAGCTGAGGGATCCAAAAGAGACGGGGGAGCATGTTAACCGGGTAGCGGGGTATTCTGTAGAGATTTATGAGCGATGGGCGCAGAAGAAGAATAGGCCTGCACAGGAGATAGAGAGAACAAGGGATATATTGAGGATGGCTGCAATGCTGCATGATGTCGGTAAGGTCGCCATATCGGATGTTCTTCTGAAAAAGCCCGGGCGTTTCACGCCGGAAGAGTTTAATACCATGAAAGACCATACCATTCTTGGGGCAAAGCTGTTCTTCGATAAACAGTCGGAATTCGACGAGGTAGCTGCCTTAGTCGCATTAACTCATCATGAGAACTGGGAGGGCAGCGGCTATCCCGGTCATGTGGATGTGCAGACGGGAAAGCCTCTTAAAACGAATGAAAAGGGAGATGCTATCGGTAAGAAAGGCGAGGAGATTCCCGTTCTTGGTAGAATCGTTGCTATAGCGGACGTCTATGACGCCCTCTGCTCTAAAAGATCCTACAAGAAGGAGTGGAAGGAGCCTGCGGTCTTAAAGGAAATTCGCAGATTATCCGGCACCAAATTCGAACCTGATCTGGTCGATATTTTCTTTGAAGTCCTGCCCAGCCTCAAGCAGATCCACGAAAGATACCCGGATGAGGATTGACCAAACCTGGCCAGAGCTGACCTGGAAATAATAGTGCGTTTGTGAAGCATAAGATCACCGCATTCCCTCCGGATTAAGGACAACAATATGTCCACTCTCCGTTCCAACCAGAATCTTCCCATCTATAATTTGGGGCCTGGCTGTAATCTTTTCCCCAACATTATGTGATTTCATGATATCCCCGGTCCGGGCATTAGCGATATTGATTCGCCCGTCCTCCGTGCCGAAATAGAGATGTCCTTCATAATACAGGGGAGGAGAGGATACCCCGCTTAAGGGTTCAAAAAGTGTATTTCCACTTTCAACGCTCAGGGCAAAAAGCACACCTCCGGAAACAGCATAAACACCCTGGTCCCCGCATTCAAAATCTCTTAAGCCGGTAATTTCCCGGTCAAGCAAAAACTTCTTTTCCCAGAGAATCCTGCTTTCTTCTATATTATAGCAGATTATAGTTCCCCCGCTTTCAGCGAAAAAGGCAAGATTGCCGCAGACTTTGGATGCAATGGGCGCATCCCTGAAGGCAGGATTAATGGTAATTGGGATTCCCGATAGCGCTTCTCCCTTTTCATCGAATATATATAACACACCCTTCTTGCTTACCATGAGTATCCAGTTATCGTATACAACGGGGGTCATTGTAGAACCATCGGGTATCTTGATAACCTGTATGATCTTTCCTGTGCTGAGATCATAGACCTTGAGAGACTCATTATCGGGGAAGAGCAGGTTGTTATTGAACTCAGCAACGCTTCTGCCCAGGGGATAGGAGGAGCTTTCCCCTACGGGCGAGCTCATTAAGACCTCCCCTGAGTTTATATCGGCTACGAGGAAGACAGTGGATCCCAGAAAGCAAATTCTGTCCCCAATAAGAACGGGAGAGGAGTCTTGATTGGGACTTTCCCCTGTGGGAATAGTCTGATAGATATTACCCTGAAGATCAGAGGAGGTAACGATCCCCCTGCCGTCAACTGTGAAAATATTCTTACCCCTCGTGCTGATATTACCGGTAACGGCGGTATCGGAGATTGAATACTTAATGATAACGGGTTTGGCTTCTAAAGTAATTTCGTAAATCTTTCCCTCACCCCGAGCGACATTAACCTCCAGTATTTCTTCTCTATAGCCCTCCCGTCTGACTGAGAATATAAGCTTCTCTCCCGGGGAGAATTGCCCTGTAAAATTGCCCCGGCCAACAGGCTCACCGTTTAAGAGGATTTCGGAATCAGGAGGCACTGTATTAATGCCTATTTCTTCAGGCGGTTTAATAGCAGCTTCCTCTTTAAGTACAACTTCATACACTTCATCACCGCCTGTTTGAGCAGTTATATTCAGAGTTTCTTGTTCATAGCCCTCCTGTCTTATGAGGAATGAGAGCTGATCCCCCTGTGTAAATATACCGGAAATGCTTCCACTGCCGACCGAATCCCCGTTTAGGAAGATATACGCATCCCCAGGCTTTGTTCTGACACCGATCTTGACCAAAACGGGCAGCTCTTCCTGCTCTGCTGCGAAGATTTTAAGCATTCTGATCTTTTCTATCTTCTTCAGTTCCTTCCTGTTTTCCTCAGAGAGCACATCCGGAAGCCCCAGGCCGGCTGAAAGAGTCTTAACAACCATCTTAATCTTTTGATCAAGCATTTTAAGATTCTCAGGAGAGACTTCAGCTTCTTCTTCCTTGATGATCTCATCAATAAGATCCTCAACCTCCTTAAACGCGAGCTCTGCTTCCTTCAGTGTTTCCCTTTCTACGGTAATCTCCTGGTCCGCACCAACAATGGGTGCTGTTTCTACAAGCTGCTTAATAAGTTCTAAAACCTCTTCTCCTCTCCCCTTTAATTTATCCCTAAGCCTATCCACATCTACGAGCGCTGGTAAAAGCGAGATTTTTCCCTCTTTAACAGCTAAAAGAGTGCTTCTTTCCTCTTCAGCCCGCACCATAAACTGGGTTCCACGAACCCCTAAAATTGTGGCCGTGCTTTCCACATTAAACTTCTCATCTCCCACAAGCTTGCCAACCTTGAACAGAACGGAACCTGCAGCTACCTTCAAGCCGATGTCAGCCTCCCCCGGTTTAATGAAGATTGCCCACATAGCAACCACTGTATCTTCCTGAATCCGGACAGCCGCTGTATTTCCAAACTGGATCTCACAGTATGAATCATCTGCAACTCGAATGGTATCCTCCTTGACTATTAGGTCCCCTATCTCGACAGGTTCCCAATTCCCGCTGCGCAGGATGAAAGCCTCGCCGGAAAGGAAAGTAACCATGGCCTGATGATATCCGTGTATCTCAGCGGGTTTTTCCTCTTTTTTCTCAGCTTCGGGTTTCCGGCATGAAGCTAAGAAAACTGAGACAGAAAGGATAGTGGCAGTAATTGCAATAAGGATTCTAAACAAAGGTTTAATAGGGCGCTCCTTCCGGTAACCGCTTGTAATCTTCATATGTGCTTTTCTTACTTTTTGCAGTGATCATCCCTACTTCCTCTAAAATGAAATGCCACCTTAAGAACTTTCTCCCCTACCCAGACGAACTCCCAGGCCTCAGGTTCCGGTCCCTGATGAGTAGCCCCCTCCGGATAGCTGGGAATGAACCCGAATCTTTTGGCATTGAGGTAATTGTTTGCTGAGATCCATCTGAATCCCTCGGTTTGAGCGAATTCAGTATAGTCCATTCCCGAAGTCAGGTCGGTAATGTCAAGGGTATAGCCTGTATGGTGTTTTGAATACCCCGGTATAGAGCTGGTCTTAAGTATTCGGTTGATTATCTCGTCCGCCTGGCCTAAAGCAATCTCAGAAGCTCTATATTCCCTTCCCGCTTCTCTCAAAGACTCCTCTTTAAGCAGGTTGAGAAAAATCTGCCTCTGTCTTGAAACTGAGCGAAAGCCGGATATGAGTCCCAGCCTGATACCCCTGTTTAGCGCTTCTTTTTTAAGCTTCTCCCAGGATTCAGATGCCTCAGGCTGTAATCTCTGATTCTCAACAGCTACAAGCCTGTTCGCATCCGCCTCCGACCGCAGCCTGTAACCCCTCTTTTCTGCAAGCCGAATGATTCTTCTGTCACTTTCAGTGTTCCCGATAATATGGGGGGGATGCTCTATCTCTGCGGTATTGGTGTACTGAAAAGAGTCATAGAAGTCCTTAAAACCATTGGGACTGAAGGTCTTATAATCCTGCAGCCCGGATTGATACATATCTTCCATCGCTTTCCCTATTGTCTTCTCTAATGTCTCTACTGCCAGCTCCTTGCATGCGGTTTTTAATTCAGCAAGTCCGGCTGCCTGCTCTTTCTCAGGTTTTTGCTTGAACATTGAGAGATATTCCTGCTGACTCGTAAGTTCCAAATCGGGGTGGCGCCTCAATATATTCCGGTACTGTTCCAGGAGGAGGTTGATTTTCAAGCATCTCTGCTCATACTCTATTCCGTCTTCCTCCTTAAGCAACGCTACAACTGTTACAGCTATGATGAGAAAGGGAATGGTTAGAAACTTAAGAATCCTTTTTCTTTTCACCTCAATTATCCGTGTAATAGTCTATTCTTTTGCCTTCTTTAAGTAGTGTATATGAGGTATAAGCACCCTGTTCGGGTTACCCGTCCCGTCATAGAAGATATCAATAATGGGTATGTGAAAATCTTCCTGGATTCTTCGATAGATCGATGCGGTTACCACCCCCGGACAGCAGAACATGGGATTAATATGGATAATTGCATCAACACTCTTATTCTTTATGTAATACAGAGCTCTTCCCACGCTGATCGAGGTCTCACCTGTAATATAATGCCTGATTTTATATTGATTCATAAGCTCCACACATTCTGCAAAATCCGGCTCAAACTGATCGCCGATAAGATCTTCAGCAATCTTCTCATACCTCTTCTCTATGGTGCGCAGTAATCGATAATGCCTGGGATTATCACCAAAAAAACGTATGTCTGCATCGTAAAAATGAAAAGGATACTCCGTCATTGACGGTACGATCAATTCCCCGCCAAGATCTTGCACTAATGCCTGGATCTTCTGGTTAACCGTTTCATTATACTTAACGTAGAGATCTCCTAATAATCCAATTCTAGGCTTCCTTCCCATAGACTCATCCCTGGGTATGTTTCTAAACCGGGCGGCTGCCTCAGCTAAAGCTGTGCGCAGATTCTTTCCATCCAGGATAGCCTCGCTTATTTCTTTCTTAACCCGCTTAAAGACTGCTTCCGTCTCACCTTTATGCACCTCGTAAGGCTTAATCCGGTTAAGCATTTTATAGATAATACACGCGATAATGTAGGACTCAAACATCTTTGCAGATAGATTCTGGGGCAGAGCTGCTCCGAGATCCATACCGTTAATAAGACCTATTTTTAACCCATTCAATCCGGCAGAATGAAAGGCCATATCTGCAAAGATGGGAAACTGGGGAAAGTTGCATGCCATACAGAAAGTCGGTATATAGAAAAAGGTTTTTTCCGGATCGAGGTTTTCACTTCTTACCTTCTCCACCACACCTCCCACTATGGATATTAAAGGCATACACTCTCCCCCACTGGCATACTGATACCCGGTATTCAGCGCCTTCTCGTCCGCATCCAGTAAAACCGCCCTGTATCCGGTGCGTGTGAAACAGTCGGCCCAGAACCGGCTGATAAGCTGATCGAGGTATAAAACTAAGACCGTATCACCCCTTTCTAGTTTATCGTCTCGTGCCTGTGTAATCACCCCAGGCCTGACGGCGCGTTCTTTCTTATTTAGATAATTCTCAAAGGACTTAAGGCCCGCTTCTAAACGAGTGGTGTAGCCTACATCGGAGCTCTGCTCATCGAGCTGAAGGATTAGGAAGGGCTTTTCAAAATGAGTCATTATATCCTTGACATAACTGATCAGAAAGGAATCAGGGCTGCAGCGGAAGCAGGTAAGATATACAGTAAAGATGTCAGATGAGCGGGCGCAGTACTCGGCTAGCTTAATAATCCGTTTTCCGTACTGCCAGTGCATTCGCTGATAGTATTTATTTGCATATGTGAGCTTATATCCATCAAGTGAGAACTCATCCTGCCAATAGATCTCCGTGCCGAACTCTTCAAGCTGCCTGGGTATGTTGAGGTTCATCACCGGATCGAAGATTATATATGGTCTTCCCAGTACGGCAATACGAAGTTTTTTCATACGTCCGGATCGTATACCGGCCCGGTTATATACTTGTTCCAGGCACTTCTTTGCCTGTCCGAACTCTTCTAAGGCCTTGATAAAGGCTTCTTTTACCTCCTCAAATATAATATCAGGAAACTGCAGCTTCATTTCTTCATAGATGTCACCGGCTATTTCTTCTCTGCTCTTCTGATTGAAGTAGATGAGCGGTGAGAGAAGCTTATCTTCGATATTAATGGAAGTTAATTTTCCTGCAATTGTCGGCAGGTATTGTGAATAATAGCAGAAATAGGCATCGGTTATCTTCTTTCGGAATAGAACCTTTCCGTCCTGGCTCTTATCCTTTTCATTTACAATCGCGGGATAGAATACGTAATCGACTCCCTCATCCAGCAGCCGCTTTACATATCCATGAGAGAGAATCATTGGAGCACAAAAATCCGAGTTAACGACTGCCTTCCCCTCAACAAGGGATTTGTTTGATGTTTCACCTAAAACGACTCTAAAACCCAGCCTGGATAGAAAGTTGTGCCAGAGCGGTGCATACTCCACATTGTAGAGAGCCTTAGGTATTCCAATAGTAATTGACTTCCTCTGGCTGTCCGATTTAATACCGTGTGCTCTGAACAAAGGACTCATAAAATCCTGAAACCTCTTTTCAGGCTCGCTCTGCCCGTCTATTAAGCTGCGGACCCTCTGAGCCTTTTCAGCGTAATCCCTGCCGCATTTCATTCCCCAGCCTGTTTTAATTCCGTTTCTTGTTGCAACTGTAAGAAGGCAGTGGTTGGAGCATAATGTACATATCTCTTCTTCGATCTTAAGATCCTGGATCTCCCAGATAAAATTAGATCCGGATATTCCCTCATCCTGGCAGATTAAAGCCGCGCCCATTGCGCCGGTTAAGTGACAGTAGGGAGAAACATGAATCGGTTTTTTTAAAAGCTGCTCAAAAGAAGCGACCAAGCCTGTATTTCTGGCAGTTGCGCCCTGAAATACGATGTAATCACCTAAAGGACTCCTATTCACTACTTTTGACATGTAATTATCTCTAACAGAATGAAGTACAGCCGCGGCCAGGGCTTCTTTAGACCATCCTTCACTCAGCAAAACACTAAGATCCCTCTCCATATACACGGTACACCTGTCGCTCGTATATGGGGCTTCAGTACCCAATGCCACATCCGAAAAGCCACCCAGACCGACATCGAGCCTCTTGGCCTGCTCTTCGATGAAACTGCCCGTCCCTGCGGCGCAGACATAGTTCATGGTAGAGAAGTAGACCTCTCCATCCCTGATACGTGTAAACTTACTGTCCTGCCCGCCGATCTCAATTATCGTATCAACCTCAGGATTGAGAAAAACTCCTGCTTTTGCATGGGCGGTAATTTCATTTATGACGAAATCAGCCGAGAAGAGCTCCTTTATCATCTGTCTGCCTGAACCGGTTGTCCCGACTGCCCGAATATCCAGATTCTTTTCTTTATAGGTTGAACCTATGGTTCGGATAAGTTTTTGAACTGCCTTAATAGGCTCTCCCTGGGTATAGGTATAGAATCCTCCTGCAACCTCTTTTTCAGAGTTCATGATTACAGCCTTTGTGCTGGTTGATCCGATATCAATACCTACAGTAATTCCTCCTTCAAGGCTTACATCTTCTCTGGGCATAAAGACTTCAACATCACCTCTGTTATATATTTCATAATCACTGAAAGACGGATATTGGGTCAGTTTCATCTCCAGCGGCAGGCGCACACTGCGTTTAAACTGATCCTTTTTTAGTACAGTTTCAAAATTAAAGGATTCTGTGCCCAGGAGGGCTGCACCGAGCGCACCTGTAACTTGAGAATGCTCCGGGATGATTACTTTCTTTCCTAAGATGCGCTCAATTGAACCAACTATTTTGCTATTGAGCGATACGCCTCCTATCACAGCAACAGGAAAAAACAGCTCTCTTCCCTTCACAAGAAGATCAATGACATTGCGGGCAATTCCCTCACAGAGACCTGCGCAGATTGAATCTAATGAGTATCCCTCCTGCATAGCATGTATTATATCTGTCCTGGCAAACACGGCGCATCGTGTTGCTATAATAGGTGTTTTCCCGGTAAATTCGGCCGCTCTTCTGCTGAGTTCCTCAGCCGATATTTTCAGGCGTTCTGCCTGCTGTTCAATAAATGATCCTGTTCCGGATGCGCAGGGAGGATTGATCAGGTGCTCCTCGTAGTCGCCATTTTCATTAAAGAAGATCAGGGAGAAGCTTTCGCCCCCGATAGAAAAAACATTTCTGCATGCAGGAATCATATACTTAGCGCCCTCTATGAGGGACAGGGTGCTGTCAATTATTCCCTGCCTGCTGTTTTGGAAATTTCCTGTAACGCCGACAGTATCGTAAGATCGAAAGGATCTATTATTCCGGATTGACTCCAGCTCGCCCCGGATATCGCCTCTATGCTCACGGTACTGTGTGGCAATAATCTTATTATTCTCTAAAAGCACGCTTCCGATGTAGAGAGATCCTATATCAATTCCCAATCTTTTCACTTGTTATTTTCTCATATACATTACAGTATTTTCATATTCTTCGATCTTGTTGAGCCAGTCTGAGCCGGCAGGAACCCTGTTATCATAACAGAATTTATACCATACGCTTCCAAAAGGAAGGCTTTTTAACTCTTCCATTAAGGCAAGCCTGTTTCCAAAATTTCCTTTTTCTTCCTCAGATTTCAGCATATCAGTCGGCTCTAAAAGGGCAAGCATAATCGCCTTTAATAGAGCCCTCGTGCCGATGACCCAGGCCGTTACTCTATTTATACTTGCATCAAAAAAATCCAAAGCGAAATGGACTTTATCAAATCCGCCTGCTCTTTTTACTTCCTGAGCAATAGATCTAACTTCGTCATCCAGAAGGACTACATGGTCGCTGTCCCATCTGACTCCCCTGCTCACATGCAGCAGTAGCTTATTCATAAATACTAAGACCGATGATATCTTGTCGGCTATAGATTCAGTCGGATGAAAATGTCCTGTATCCAGGCAGAGCATAATATTTCGGCTTAAGGCATAGGCAAGATAAAATTCATGAGATCCAACCACATAAGCTTCCGAACCGATCCCAAAGAGCTTACATTCCACCGAATCTAAAAGATATTTCTCATCAAGCTTTTTTTCATAAATCTCATCCAAAGATTCTTTCAATGTTCGGCGAGGATTCATACGATCAGCAGGAAGATCCTTTGATCCGTCAGGAATCCAGAGGTTATTTACACACGGCTTACCAAGTTCTCTTCCGAAGCCCGCTGCTATATCCCGGCAGGCCTTTGCATGACGAATCCAGAAATCGCGGATCTTCTTATTCGGGCTTGCTAGAGTAAATCCTGAATCAGCCATGGGGTGAGAAAAAAATGACGGATTAAAATCTAAAGTAATCTTTTTTTCTTTTGCCCAGTTTAGCCATTTAGAAAAGTGCTCAAGCGACAGCTCATCGCGCTCTGTTTTTACTCCTCCGGTTTCAGCATACAGAGCATGCAAATTTACTCTGTGCTTCCCGGGTATAAGATCAAATGCAAAATCAATATCAGACCTGAGTTCTTCGCCGTTCCGTGCTCTTCCGGGATAGTTTCCCGTAGCAATTATTCCACCGCCTGAAAGCTCTTCCTGACCTTCAAAACCTGTTACGTCGTCTCCCTGCCAGCAGTGCAGTGAAACAGGAATCTCCGTAAGATCCTTTAATACCTTATCTGTATCTACACCAAACATTAAATAGGTTTCTCTTGCTGAATCATAATTATTAAGAATCGTATCAGGTGATGGTGCTCTATACATGATAAGTCCCCTTTCTCATAATACTTATGTTTCAGGAGTTAATCTAATCTAATATACAGTGGACAGGGCGGATTCACAACTGTTTCTCTGCTCTATCCGAACGGGCATTTAATGGTTCAAAAACAATTTATCCTGCACATGGAAAGCATTTCGATGTTGATGAATTGGAGACTATTATCAATTAAGACTTCTCCAACTCCAAGCTCTTTTGCAAGGCTTAAGGTAGATATTTCCCCTTTATCCAGTTGTTTAACAACTTTTTCTTTAATCACGGTTGAAATTATGACCTCGTCTCCTGCGTTGCATCTCTTTTGATAAATAAATTTTAGAAACTGCGCCGGCAAAGACCGTACACAACCTTCAGATAGCGGCTGATCCGATCGCGGTCCACCAGATGGGTGGAGAACATCACTTCCTCGAAAACCTGCACGATAAATTCCAGGCTCGGCTCTGTGCCGGGTGCAGCTGCGGCCAACCGGTGGGTGTACTCCTGGGGGGTGTTGGCCGGAAAGAAGGGAACCCCGATCCGTTCCCCCCACTTCAGCATCCTGGCAAAGGCTTTCAGGACCCTACCCATCTGGAGCTTCTTGCGCAGACCGGGCCTGCGGGATTCACGATAAACAAAGGGGTGTGTCTGCAGAGGCTTCTTCCCTTCTGCTGCCGGCTTTCTCCGGGTACCTGAGGTTTTAAGCCAGAGGACAAAGCGCCGGATCGTCCTGCGCAGGTAGAGTAGAGAGGCGCGTATCTTTCTCCACAGAAAGGCCAGGGGCCGGAGCTGCCTCACCCGCTTGAGGAAGTAGTCGGAAAATAGCGGCGCTGCCAGAAAGAAGAACAGGGCGGTAAAGGCGATCACCCTGATCAGCCGCTTGAGGAGTGCCAGAATCAGTTTAAAAAGCAGGGACAGGGGCATGGCTTCCCTGGCAGGAAGCAGGGACTGTAGGGATTGTCTGCGCTCCGCGATCATCTTACGAAGTCCCTCAACCACCCCGTAGTCAGGGTTGTACTTGAAGAGCTGAGCCAGCTTTTCTAAGAGCGCCAGGAGCCAGGAGAGGGGAAGCAGCGAAGAGTCCCGGGCGGCGAGCAGGACCAGGGTGAGGCACACCCCGAGGAGCACTGCGATGTATATCAGGCGCTTTCGCTCCAGGCGGGGGGGAATGACGAACCCGTTCCCCAGATACATTTGATCTTCGCTAAACAGGTTGAGCACCCCGCTAAACAGAAAACCGCTTGAGGCATGCAAGGTGGCCAGTACCAACGATGAGGCCGGGAGCTCTTTACCCAGTACTATGGTCGCGATTATCAGAACGAAAATCACAACTTGAAACATGGTTATCGTGCTCTGCACCTCCTTTATCCCCTTGATCGCGTAGCCCGCCTGCATGGAAGAATCTCGCAGCGCCTGAGTCTGTTGGCTGCCCCGCTTGCCGGCTATGACGCTCAAGAACAGCTCCCGTTCCCGCAGCCTGTTGTGAAGGGCCAAAGATGAAAGCCACTGCAGGAGAACGAGAAACAGTGGATAGAGGAGCTTCGGTTGCAGCAGGTTACGCAGGTGCAGTGGGATTCTGTGTACTGCAAAGAGGATGGGAAGCACCAGTAGCAGAATCAGAATGAGCTCCCGCAGCCGAACAAAAGAGCTCACGCGCTCCTTAAAAAAGATGTTACCCGCCAGCGCCTCTTCAAACCCTACGATCAACAGGAGCAGAGCGAGGAGTGGCGTTGGGATGGAGAGCCCGGGGACAAGGGACTGCAGCATGCTGTGTAGAGTCAACAGAAAGAGGAGGGGGATGAATATGGAGAGCAGCGGGTGGGCTGTGGCCCGGTAGAACCGGAAATACTGCTTGCTGATAGACGAGTTATTTATAGACGAGCTCACTTCCGTAATCCTTTACTGAAAATACGGTGAACTCTCTGGAAATCATTGCCCGGACACGTAGCTCCTCCGCCCTCCAGGTGCTCGTGCCCACAAGAAAGACCTCCACCGCACAGCCCCGTTCCTTTAGTCTTCTGAGAAAGGCGCGCTGTTCCTCTGTGAGCAGGGGTGTGATCACCTCGATCCTGGCCTGAGGGGGTATTCTGATTCCTGAAGCCTGGATCAAGCTATTAAAGTTCATATGCTCAGCACTGGCCTGCACCCGGGCCAGGATCTCCAGTAAATGAAGGGCGTGACCGTGGGTTCCGCGGATCTCGGCTGCCGGGAACCCCGACTGCCCTTTGATAGAGGCGCACGTCACAAGCCCCACCTCCTGCTTGAGGCCTACGAAGTAAGTTACTAAAGAGGCAGCCATCGTTGCCGCCCGCTCCAGATAGTGGTAGCGGTAGCGCAGGGGGTAGTCCTCTCTGGCCAGGTTCAGAATAATCATCACCGGGACGTGCAGGTAGGGGAGATAATCCATTGAACACAGCTTGCCCGTCCTGGCCGAAGCCTTCCAGCTGATGCGCATCATATCGTCTCCCGGAATGTATTCCCTGATGGACCGGTACTGGGTTACGTCTTCGAAGATCCGACTCTCCACTCGTATATTCCCTGCCGGAAGGCCCTTATGGTGCTCCAGATCGAGGGGATGCACCTCGGGGTACACGATGAGTCGAAGCTGATCTTCATGCCGGGTCAGGCGGGTCACCCAGGGGAATAGACCGAGTGGGTCCGAACCCTGCACCACCAGCGGACCCAGGGTGAACTCGCCCCTATCCTGGCTGGCCAGGGGATAGGAGAGCTTTTTCCGCTCCCGGGGGGCGAGACTGACGAGAAACCTCCCCGGGCCGGTGAGAAAGAAGTGGTTGGGCCTGTCCGTAATGGTCAGGTAGTGCACGGGCAAGAAACTGCGGTTCTCCACAAAGAGCACTGCTTCCACCTCCTCCAACCGGTGGGTCCGCAAAGTTTGTTCCCTGCGAAGGACCACTACATAACGGGAGATCACGTAGGCATAAAAATAGGAAAGGCCGAGCACTGCCAGGTAGAGGAGTGTAATAAGCTGAACAATCCGAAAGGGAAAGAAGAGGATGAAGATCAGAAGGACTATCAGGACAAAGATTCGCCGGCCGCTCACCGTACGCTCTTGAGAACCGGCGCCTCAACTGCCTCACTCACTCCCGCCAGGATCTCTTCGGGGATGATCCCTTTGATCAAGTGCTCCGATCGCACGATGATCCGCTTAGAGCAGATATCCAACCACAGCCCTTTAACGTCCTCGGGGATCACGTAGTCTCGACCCTGAATGGCAGCCAGGGCCTGGGCACCTTTGTACAGGGCCAGAGAGCCCCGGGGAGACACACCGAGCCGGACTCTGGGGTCCTTGCGGGTCGCTTCGGTCAGGTCGAGGATATAGGTTCTCACCTCAGGATTTACATGGACCTGGACGATGGTCTTCTGCATCTCCAGCACTGTTTTCAGCTCGGTCACCGCCTGCACATCAGTCACCGGATGGGTAACCCGTCTCTGGCTCTCCAGGATCGCCTCCTCGGCTCCCCGTTCCGGATAGCCAATCTTGAGGGCCATGAAGAAGCGGTCCTTCTGTGCCTCCGGCAGTGGGAAAGTTCCCTCGAACTCCACCGGGTTTTCTGTGGCCATCAGGAAGAAGGGTTCCGGAAGGAGGATCCGCCTGCCGTCAACGCTGATCTGGTTTTCCGCCATGGCCTCCAGCAGGGCCGACTGGGTCCGGGGAGTGGCCCGGTTGATCTCGTCTACGAGAACAATATTGGAGAGGATTGGGCCCTCTCGAAAGGTAAACTCTCCGGTTTTGGGATTGTACACAGAGACCCCCAGCACATCGGCGGGCAGCAGGTCCGGCGTGCACTGGATGCGCTTAAAGGTTCCGCCCAGGCTCTGCCCCAGGGCCCGGGCCAGGATCGTCTTTCCCACGCCCGGGACGTCTTCGATCAGCACGTGCCCCCGGCACAGCAGGACGATAAGGAGCCGATCAATGACCTCTCCCTTGCCGAAAAAGACCTGTTCAGTGGAATCTTTGATTTTCTTGGCCCAGGCCTGTACTTTCTTCATTGCAGAGTACAGTATACACCTTTTTATGCTGGAAGGGTATCCTCCATGAAGTACCACAGGCGCTGAGAAGGTGCTCGCAAGGGTAGGCAAGGCTGATTGCAAAGGTATATGAGGTGAATCCGCTTGAATGTAGCCGTTGTGGCTCACCCATAAAAGTTCTTGCCGTAATCACAAAAGCCGATGAGGTGCGAAAGATCCTAAAGCCTTTGGTCAAAATCGGCCGATCTCCCCAGGGCCTTGATCCAGCTTCTTTAAATTGACCTCCTCCTCTACCATCTGATTGCTCCGGGGGATAGTTATATTCTCTGCCTATCTCAGACCATCTTAAAAGCCCTTTCTTTGCCCTTATTTCGCCAAATTGTCTTGCATGTCTGCATGTCTGCATGTCCATACAACCTGCGATTTCTATCATTTAATGACAGGCGCTTTTTGCAGCCGGCCAGAAGGAAACAAAAAAAAGGAGTTGAACTTCGTCTTTATGCCAGGAATTGCAGATCCTTTTATATTAAATTAGTAAAAACTTACAAAGTTAGTTGACTTGGTAGGTTTAAAGAGCTAAACTATAACTATGAAAATTACAACCGAAAGCAAATTAACCTCAAACATGGAAGATTATCTGGAAACCATCATGAACCTGGAAAAGGCTAACAGGGTCGCCCGGGTGAAAGACATCGCTAATAATCTTAAAGTAAAAATGCCGTCGGTAACCGCAGCACTCAAGGTCTTAAAAGAGAAAGGCCTCATAAACTATGAAAAAAACTCCTTTATAAGCTTGACAAAAAATGGTCTTAAAATCGCTAAAACAATCATAAACAAACACAAAACCTTAACACGCTTTTTGGAGACCATTCTGCTCATTCCATTCGAAAGAGCTCAGGACATGGCCTGTAAGATGGAGCATGCCATTGATTATGATGCTGTAACCAGAATGACAAGACTCATCGATTCCTTCGAAAATAAAATGATGGCATCAGGAAAAATTGATCAAGAAGGGTGGAAAAGGCTTATAGAAGGAGAGACAAGCTAAGCTGTCTCTGTCCGTACCCTTAAAAGCGGCATACCATTACTTCTCTTGGCGCTTGAAAGCTCATTTAATTCAATCGTAAAGGAAGTAGTTAGAGCCAGAACTCTGTGGATCAAGGATAATCGTGAGGCTTACAGCACATCTTTTTAATCCTGCTACTTTTTAAACTATGCCCATTGCCATTATCCCGTTTCCTGTAATAAAATTAGCCTGGAAGAATATGACTTATGCCTACAGCGAATTCCGTAAGCTTATGAAGCAGGGGAAATTCAAGGAAGCCTCTCATTATGCGGAACGTGAATATATGCAAGGATCTGAGCAGAATGCATTCTGGCTGACTCAGCAGTCTAATGCCCTGATCCGGGCTTCCGAATATGAAGCTGCCCTTAAGACCGCCGGTCAGGCTCTGGCAGTAGATTCTTCCAACCCCTATGCCGTCATCACCTCAGCAGATGCTCTTTTAGGATTGGACAGGACCGGGGAGGCTCTCAAGTATTATCAAGATACCTTGAACAGCCCCCGGGTGTTGCTGCGATCCCGAAAGGGGGTTTTGGAATGCCTGGCAAGGCTTAAGGACTGGCAGGAGATGCTAATTAATATAGCAGGATGGGAAATGCCCGAACAGGAGAAGATTCGCTTCAGGGTAAAGGCATTATCCGGTCTTGAGAGAAGGGAGGAGGCCATCGCAGAGTGCCATAAATGGCTGAAGTTACAGCCACATAACCCACAGGCCCTCTGGGAACTTACGGAACTGGAAATACTGCGCGAAGGACTGGACAGCGTGCTTGTAAAGATAGGAAAGATGGCCAGGATCCCTTCACTACCCCCTGTATACAAGGAGATATATGCTTCCCTGTGCCGGAGGGCAGGCAGGCCTGATGAGGCAATAAAAGCGTATGCAAAGATAGAAGCAGAAGGAGCTAAGGCGCGAATCCAACAAAAAAAGGCCTTTACCCTGGCCAAAAGTGGGCACGAGCAGGAAGCTATTCCAATGCTCGAAGAGCTTTTAAGACTGGAACCCAAGAATATGTACCTCCACTCCAGCTATGAAGCCGCCTGCTCCCGGATAGGCGAGATGGAAAGGGCGATAAACTTTTACCAACAGCTCCTAAACCTGTTTCCCGAAGAAAAAGCGCTGTACGGACGTATTAACCGGCTTCGTCGCAAGCTGGAGAAGAAATTGTGAGCTTATCAATACGAATCGGCGACCTTGTTGAGATCCCTCCGGTCAAAACAGTAATCCGTTTAGAAGAGGGACGGCTCAAATCAAAAGAGATCGCAGGCAGCTTTGTCTTTACGGATGAGGTTGCTTCTCACTGCACAGTCATAGCCGATGCTCTGATTAATGCCCGTGGTCAGGGATATTTTCTCCAGGGAGATTTCGGTTCGGGCAAGTCCCATTTCCTGGCAGCTCTCTATGCCTGGTTTGCCGGAGAAGAGGGACGGGATATTCTTTCAGAGCGTCACGGTGGGCTGAAACGCGTCGGGGAATTAAACAGAAAGTACCTGCCGGTTGATATCTCCCTGGTGAACTACAGGGGTTCAACGCCCCTGGAACATATCATTGTGGAGGCCGTGGAAAAATCACTTAATCTGCGCGGCGTAGAAACCTCCTTTAGCTCTCTTATTTCTCTAAAGGAGAGGCACGAGACCTTCAACCGGGTAATCTCTTCGGTAAAATCTGCCGGTTTTGAAGGACTCATTCTGCTGATTGATGAACTTTCCGAGTTCTTTCGCTCTAAGCCCTCATCTCAAGCCTTAAACGAGGATGCCCGCACACTCCAGCTCCTGGGAGAGATGGCTTTCAAGGAGCCGCTGTGGATCATTACTGCGGTGCAGGAGAGTATTGAAAGAACAGGGGATATCTCCCAGGCCATATTCCGAAAGATAAAGGACCGCTTCCCCATAAAACTCACCCTCTCAACAGTCCATATCCGCTCTCTTATATCCGGGCGCCTCGTGCGCCGCAAGCCAGGTGCAGATGAGGAGATCTACGACATATATGAGCTGTACAGGCAGCAGTTTCCAAGCTTCTCCTGTTCTTATGATGACTTCAGAGCAGCATACCCGGTTCATCCGACCACAATTTCCCTCCTGGACGGCCTGGGCGAGCTATTCTCCCAGCACCGCGGTGTTGTGGATTTTGTCTATTCCCGTATTGCAGGAGACAGCAGGCGCGGAATCCCCTCTATTCTCGACCGGCCCGCGGCAGAGCTTCTGGCACCGGACAGCATCTTCGATCATTTTGCCGGTCGCCTGGCAGAATTTTCATCATTCAATATCTATCCCCGCCATATAATCCCTCATCTTGACGAGGTTATTGACAGAGAAATCGAGAACACCGAAGACCGATTTGTGGCTAAAAGGATTGTGCGCATGCTCGTTCTGTACAGGATACATCCTACATCATCAGATCCTAAAGTAGCGGAGCTGGCTGAGCTTGCGGCCTGCAGCCTGGACTTTCAGTCCCCTGAGCTGAGCTCCAGGTATCTATCGGAAACCCTGCTTGACCCCATAGTCGGAGCCAGCCGTTTTCTAATAAAGAAGCAGGTCGAATCGGGCGATCCCTTGGAAGCGGTCTATAAAATTGTAACCGAAGATGATCCGGGTAAAACCCTGGATGCCAGGATCAAGCGTATTGCCGGAGAGCTTCAATCCGATGATTCAAGACTGCTGGTCGAGCCCTTAACTCATCTTCCGGAATCTGAATCATGGCCGGGTAAAGCGCTTCTGGAAGAAGGAGTCCGGCGCTCTGTGACCTGGAACTCCAGCACGCGCAGGGTTTTAATCCGTTTTCTGCACAGAGATGATGAAAAAGCCTTCTCCGATCGTTTGACTTACCAGATTAATTCTGAAAGAATCGATTTTGCCGTAGTCCTGACTATCGGTGCAGGAGATGCAAGCTCCGACCATACAGCCACATGGCAGATTTCCATTCCGAAAAAAAACAGTGTACTTAAGGAGTTTCTTGCTGTAAAACTGGCTTCAGAGGAGCTTAAACCCTCCAACCCCGCTGAGGCCCCCCTGATTCCCCTTGTAAAAGAACGTATTCAGCGCCTTACACCGGCGGCCTGCCAGGCAGCCTTAGAGGCCTTCTATTCAGGCGATTTCATTGACCGCAGGATGCGGGTTGATACGGCTGTGCGCCAGCTAAAACGATTCGACCGACTCCTGGAATCAGCCGGAGAGGTTATACTAGAGAACAGATATCCCAAATTCAGAGAGGTTGCGCCGCGAAAGTTCATCCCCTCACCTCGAATCTACCAGCAGCTTCTCGATGAGTTCATCATTCCGGGAAGCCTGCCCCTGGGGGAGGCTCGGGCCAGATCCTTAAGCAGTGCCATAGACGGCCTTGCCGTGCCCCTGGGGCTCGTTGAGCTTAAGCGCGGCTCCTATATTTTCTCCCCGGATACTAAGGGTCATCCCCTCCTATCCTTCTTCTTCGGACTGCTTCATCCCTCCGGCTCAACACCTGTTCCGGATCTGCTTGCTCAACTTGAAAGCGGCACCTTCGGTCTGCCCAGGGATACAGCCCTCTTCTTGATCGCCTCCCTGACGGCAGGGGGATTGATCACGGCGCGCAGAAGTGGACGGAGCATTCCCTTAGAGTTTTTAAGCCTCGCCTCCTTAGAGAAGGCCGAAGAGATTGCCCTTGGGGAGCTCATTAATGAGCGTGAACGAACTACTCTTACTGAAGAATGCACCTTCTTAGCCTCATCCTCCGGATGGGAATCTTTCGGTCTGAGGCAGCAGCGTGAGGCCTGGAAAGAAGTCGTTAAGTTCCGCGATACGGCACTGAACCTGGTTGAAGAGACTAAGTCCAGTCTTTCTAAAATAGCGGAATTCACCTCTTTTAAGGGCTTTAATATCCCATTTATGGATCAGAAGATTAACGCCTTATCCGGTCTGGCTCAGGAGATCAAGGTATCCTACCAGGCAAAGGAGGGGCTTGAAAGATTCTTGCAAACCTGGCGCGGTACGGGCCTGGATGCAGAAGATATCCAGTTCATCAAGAAATTGAATCGATTCCTGCTTAGTGCTTCAGAAGAGTTTGTGTTTATCAATCATTACGTCCGCCATACGGCAGTGAGTAAGGCAGCCGACAGGGACAGCACTTTAGCGGATCTTCGCAGGGCCGTTTTCAACCTGCTGGAAGAGCCTGCAGTATCTGTAGTTAATGATGCCGGAGAGCATCTGGGATGTGTGTTCAGCCATTTCCGCGATCATTACATCTCCCTGTATTCCAAACAGCATGCGGAGTATTACAAATCGCAGCGCAAGGCGCCTCTTAAAAAAAATGCCGGCAGGGCCCTGGCAGCACTAACACGGCTGGCCCGAATCGAAACCCTGGACAGGCCGCCGGGCCTGGATGAGTTTTTAAGAAAAATGAGTGCTCCGGATGCAGGGCAGTGCACAAGGCAGATAACAGAAGAATTAATGCGCTTCCCGATATGCGGCTGCGAATTTCAACCCGGAGATAGAGCAGAACGTGTAGAACCTGAAAATCCCGAAGATAAAATCGACCTGTATCTCCACAGTTATATTGATGTGCTGCGCAATCCCAAAGTGCTGGAATCAATAGCTGCACGGGCATATGCCCTTAAGGATGTGAATCCCGGCATTTCCAATCACTTAAAAAAGCTCGGAAAAACACTTAAATCCGGCAGCTTAAGTGCTTCCACTCTAACAGGCACGATAGATAAAGACATGGCCGGCGAGCTCTCCCGGTCCCTTGCCGGCCGTGTTCCCATCCGTCACAGGAGATTAAGCGATCTCGTGAATAAGCTTGCCGGTAGAAGACTTCCGCCGCACCGGGTTTCGGCTGTGTTTAAGGAATGGCTTACCGGGGCTGATGGAGCTGAAGGAGCTGAAGAGGCAGAGGAAGATGCGCTTATCGCCATTGAGCAAGGCTCATTGCCTGGCTCACAAGCCGGTTCTGAGCCTGTAAGCTGGTGGCCTCTGCTTCATGATGAGCTGTTGCCGCAGGAGGACAGGCCCGGGCCGCAAGAGATCCGGAGAATAGAGATGATGCTGGAGGAACAGTATCCCTCTTCCAGGATAGATGAGCTATTAAGGCTTTTAGATACTGAAGCCCTCTTTAAGTTTATAGCGTCTGAAAGGTTCCATACCAAAGCGGTGCAAAAAGCATGGCTTATACTTGCAGAAAGGATATTAAGCGGATCAAGCCTGCCGGTGGATTCTGATGCACGATCCCTTCACGCCGATACTGAAAGGGCTGAGGCCGTTAAAAGCTGTCTTGAAATAGGGAAAAGCATAGAAGCCGGACTTGCCCTGCCCTATCCCGAACGCCTGGCAGTCAGGATACCGATCTTCGAGCTTCTCTCCAACCCCTGGACAACCGAAGGACTGCGGGATCAAGCATTCAGGGCAGTAGAGGAGGCAGCCGCCCTTGGGGAAAAGTGGCTTTCGCAAATTTCCCCTGTCTCACCTATTCTACTTGAGGACAGGCCTGTTGTGATCATTATAGACGGAGTACCGCCGGATCTCTGGGTAGGATGCATGGAAAAAATCGATCTCCTTCCCGGGAGTGCCTCTAAACACTGGGCAAGGCTTGAAGCGGATCCCTTTACTGCCGGCTCTATTGCCGGCCTGTTCGGGTTTAAGGGGGATCCGGTTGAGGAGTTCTCCTTAAAAGGTGTTCTCTATTATAACCTCTCAGGCGATGAAGAACATTCCCTGATCGATCATGTCCTTCCCTTAGACCCTGACAAAAGCGCTGTTATCCGGCTGGGCATTATTGACAGGGGAGCTCACAGCGGCAGACTCCACCTCTCGGATATGACCGGAATTTTAAAGAGTATCATTGAAAAGGAACTTCCGGCGTTCATAAGGCTGTGTGAGGAGCAGAAGCGCCGCCTGGTTCTCACAACGGATCACGGTATATCCCTAACCCAGGGCGGATTGAAACATGGAAGGGGCGGCATCTATGAGCGGGCGATTTTCCGTGCAGAGTGGTCCCCCACCTGATGCCTGAGGATCTTCAAGGTTACATTGAAAGCATTACTTATACGAATGAGGAGAATGGCTATACCATTGCACGGGTCAAGGCCCACGGCCTGGATGAGCCTGTGACCATAGTCGGGAACCTGGTATCTCCCGTACCCGGAGAAATGATCAGCATGAAGGGGGAATGGAGCCAGCATCCCAAATACGGCCGCCAGTTCAAGGTCTTAAGCTACCGGACTTCTGTTCCTGCGGCCGTCCGGGGAATAGAAAAATACCTGGGTTCCGGCCTCATTAAAGGTATCGGGCCGGAGATGGCTCACCGCATTGTGGAGCGATTCGGAGAAAGCACACTTGAAGTCATTGAAAATGATACACAAAAGCTGACACAGGTGGAGGGGATCGGCAGGAAAAGAGTTGAGATGATCCGTGAGGCCTGGGATGAGCAGAGGGAGATCCGAGGGGTGATGATCTTCCTGCAGTCACACGGAGTCAGTCCGGGTTATGCAGCCAAGATATTCAAACAGTACGGAAATCATGCTGTAAATATCGTAACAGAGAATCCATACCGTCTTGCCACGGATATCTTTGGAATCGGATTCATTACCGCTGACAGGATTGCAGAAAAAATGGGATTTGCCAGGGATTCGGGGGCCCGGGCCGAGGCAGGCATACTCCATGTTTTAAGCCAATGCACAGAAGAGGGACATGTCTATTATCCCTATAACCGGCTTATCCAGAGATGCCAGGAAATTCTGCAGATCGATAGAGAAATTATTGCCCACGCTCTTGAGGAACTAAACCGGAATGAAAGGCTGATCCTCGAAGAGACGGCAGTATATTTACCCCCCTATTATGTATCAGAAACCGGTATCGCCTCTTTTCTGATTGAGCTTCAGAATCATCGCAAGCGTATAAGGGAGATTGACTCAGAAATGGCTGTTCAATGGGTTCAGCAGAGGCTGGACATTACCCTTGCCGAGAAACAGGTGGAAGCGATTAAGTACACCCTTAAGGAAAAGCTCATGGTGATTACCGGCGGACCCGGAACTGGAAAGACCACTATTATGAAGGCAATCCTGGCCATTATTTCCAGGATCGGAATAAGGATAATGCTTGCCGCTCCTACAGGCAGAGCGGCCAAGCGAATGAGTGAGGCAACAGGATACGAGGCAAAGACCATACACAGGCTGCTTGAGTATAATCTGCGGGCAGGGGGATTCCGAAAAAACCAGCTTGACCCTCTTAAGTGCGACCTCTTGATACTGGATGAAGCGTCCATGATAGATACGGTCCTGATGTACCATCTCCTGAAAGCCGTGCCGCTGCCTGCCTCCCTGATCTTCGTGGGAGATGTTAACCAGCTTCCCTCAGTGGGCGCCGGAAATGTCTTAAAAGATATCATCGCCTCCGGAAGAGTACCCGTGGTTGAATTGAATGAAATATTCCGTCAGGCCAGGGAGAGTCAGATTATAGTAAATGCGCACAGGATTCATGTGGGTTTAGCTCCTGAATCTTCAGGTCAGGAGAGCGATTTCTATTTTATCATGCAGGAAGATCCGGAAAAAGTTTTAAGTATTATCCTGGAGCTTGTAGGAGAGCGCATACCCAGAAGGTTCCATCTCGACCCTGTAGACGATATTCAGGTGCTCACCCCTATGCACAGGGGAGTGGTAGGTGTAGAAAACTTAAACCGTGAGCTCCAGAATACCCTGAATCCCGGCCAGGATGGGATCATAAGAGGATCTAAAAAATTTAGATTGCATGATAAGGTAATGCAGATCAGGAACAACTATGACAAGGATGTCTTTAACGGGGACATTGGACGCATCACCCGTATCGAAAGGGAAAGCATGGAGGTGAGGGTATCCTTTGACGGAAGGGAGGTGTGCTATGGGTCTGCAGAATTGGATGAGATAGTCTTAGCCTATGCCGTTTCAGTGCACAAAGCCCAGGGCTCTGAATATCCCGCTGTTGTAATTCCCGTTATGACCCAGCATTATATACTTTTGCAGCGCAACCTGCTCTATACGGCCGTTACCCGTGGGGAAAAGTTGGTGGTCCTGGTTGGAACTAAAAAAGCCTTAAACATTGCTGTAAAAAACGATAAAACCCAGAAGCGCTATACCCTGCTTAAGGAGAGATTGAAATAGGAGTTATTACAGGCAAGATCAATATGAAGCTTCTGCTAAGGCTCACATTCTTCGTCGTCTCTTAAGCTCAGCAAGAACATCATCGATACTGACCTTACTTTTTGCAATTAAAACTGTCATGAAATAAAGCAGATCTGCCGCTTCCCATACGATCTCATCGTGTTTACCGGCCTCAACAAGCTCCCCGGCTTCCTCCATTATTTTCTCGCACAATTCTTTATCTGTTAATGAAGCGGTGTAAGATCCCTTAAGGGGGGTGTCCAACCTGTTCTCTATAACATCGTAAAGCTCCATCCAACTGAATTCCTTCTCACCAAAGCAGCTATAATCCCCCAGGTGACATGCACTGCCTCTCTGTTTCACTGTGGCAAGCAATGCATCCCCATCACAATCCACCCTCAGGCGAATGAAGTCCTGAATGTTCCCTGAGGTTTCGCCTTTCATCCACAAACTGTTCCTTGACCTTGAGAAATACCACATCTTTTTAGTTTCAAACGTCCTCTTCAGGGACTGCTTGCTGCTGTATGCCAGCATCAGAACCTGTCCTGCGGTATCACGGGTAACTGTGGGTATGAGCCCCTTCTCCCAGTTCAGAGATTCCACAAATGCTTCTTCCAATTCTATTTTACCTGTATAAATAGCCATTCCGATCTGCACATCCACTTCCATGTCCGCCAGGGCCTTAATCTCTTCCAGGGAATGTATTCCTCCGGCAACAGTCAACCTGGTTCGGGCAGTATCTTTAAGTCTCCTTATTGTTTCCATATCCGTGCCTTGAAGACAGCCTTCCCTCTCAACACAGGTAAAGAGTAGGCCCGATGCATATTGTTCGGCCTCTTTTATAACATCAAAGAGCTTGAGTCCGGTTCTGTGTTTCCAGCCACTTGTGACAATTTCCTTATTATAGGAATCAATGGCGATTATAATTCGGTTCTTGCCCACAGCGTAGTTTAAGTCGCTTAAGAATCTATAATTCAGAGTATCATTCTCAAATGCCTTTGTTCCGATAATAATCTTTACAGCACCGTATGAAACAAGCTCCCTTGCATCCTCATTACTCCTTATTCCTCCGCCAACCCTGCACCGGGCAATCTTGCAGATTTCCTTTATCAAGCTTCGGTTGTTTCCATTTCCCATGGCTGCATTCAGATCGATTAGAGCAATATCTCCGAACCTGTCGAACTGAGCGGCAAGCTTAAGTGGATCGCTCTTTTCAAGCAGCTTTTCTCTTCCCTGTCTTAGCTGTACGGCTTTGCCGTGCATCAGGTCTATGGAAGGTATTATCATCGCACGCACACACCCTTTTCTTTTAAGTATCTTTTTATATCTTCAATTGTATATTCACCGTAATGCAGGAGTGAAGCTAAAAGCACGGCTTCCGCTTTTCCGAGTGTAACAGCTTCCATAACCTGCTTCAGGTTCCCGGCACCGCCTGAGGCTATAACAGGTATATTCACCGATTCGGAGATTATTTTTGTGAGCTTAAGGTCATACCCCTTCTTCGTTCCATCCATGTCGATCGAATTTAAGAGTATCTCACCCGCACCGAGCCTCTCTCCCTCTTTTGCCCATTCAACAGCATCAAGGCCGCTGTCTTCTCTTCCTCCGTTTATATATGCATGCCATGAACTGCCGGTTCTTTTCGCATCAATAGACAGAACAATGCACTGAGACCCGAATATTTCAGAAGCGTCTCGTATTAGTTCAGAATTATTTATGGCTGCGGTGCAGAGGGAAACCTTATCAGCCCCGGCATTCAGAATCCTCCTGATATCATAGATGCTCCTTATGCCTCCTCCTACAGTCAGCGGAATAAAGACTTCCTTTGATACTCTTTCAACAACCTCTATCATGATATCCCTGCTCCTGTACGATGCTCCGATATCCAGGAATATAATTTCATCTGCGGACTGCCTGTTGTAAAGCCCGGCGAGCTGTGCGGGATCTCCCGCATCCCTGATATTCTTAAACCTTACACCCTTAACTACCCTCCCATCTTCGACATCGAGACAGGGAATTATTCTTATTGCGAGCACTTCTCCCCCCAATTCTCAAGCAGTTTCAGACCGGCCTCACCGCTCTTTTCCGGGTGAAACTGAACCGCATAGATGTTTCCCCTTTTCATAATAGATGGATAGCTGATGCCGTAGTGCGTGGCGGCAATTATTGAGTCTTCTTCCTGTGGGTCGGCATAATACCCGTGAAGGAAATAGAAGAAAGAGTCGTCCGGAATTCCTTCCAGCAGGTTCGAATCTTTTTTAATGTTGATACGGTTCCAGCCGATCTGCGGAACCTTGCCTAGATTGAAGCGCAAACAGGAGCCTTTAAAAAAGCCGAATCCGCATGCTCCTTCAGACTCAAAGCTGGTTTCAAATAGAAGCTGCATACCCAGGCATATGCCTAAAAAGGGCCTGTCGGATTGAAGCCACTCTTTAATAAGCCTGAAAAATCCAGATTCCTTCAACCTGCCTGCTGCAGCACCGAAGGCTCCCACACCGGGAAGAACAATCCTGTCCGCAGTGTTAAATTCTTCTTCCGAGCGGATTATTTTACTTTCGACGCCCAGGTAGTCGAAGGCCTTTTTTACAGACAGAAGATTTCCCGCTCCGTAATCAATAATACCTATCATTTTTAGATCATCCCTTTTGTGCTCGGTATATCCTTAATTACCTGAGGATCTAAAGAGCAGGCCATTTTCATAGCTTTTCCAAATGCCTTAAAGATAGCTTCAATTTTGTGGTGGTCGCTTCTTCCGTAAGGCATTTTAATGTGTAAGGTAACTCCTGAATGCACGGCGAATGCCTGAAAGAAGTCTTGCAAAAGATCGGTGTCCAGCTCTCCGCAGAACCTCCTTTTGAGCTCTGCCTCGTACTTCAGGTAGGGTCTCCCGCATATATCCACTGCGACAACGGCAAGCGCATCGTCCATGGGATAAACGAAATATCCCCCTCGATTGATTCCCCTTTTTTCCCCAAGCGCTTTCTTAAAAGCCTGGCCTAAAGCAATCCCGCAGTCCTCTATTAAGTGGTGCTGATCGACATGCATGTCTCCTTGTGCACTCATTTTTAAATCTAACCGTCCATGTAATGCAAAGGATTCCAGCATATGAGAAAAAAAACCTATGAGTGTTTTAATATCGCAGATCCCCTTTCCGTCAACTTCTAATTCCACGTATATCGAAGTTTCTTTAGTTTTCCTGTTGATTTTTGCGGATCTCATCTCAACTTTCCTAAATCACGACTTTTCCAAATTCATACTCTAAAATATCGCTTGCTCCGAGTTTCTTAAGCATGGGAATAAGCTTTGCTACTTCCTTTCTCTTTACGGCGATCTTTACAGCATAACCCTGTTCTCCCCAGAGAGGCGCCACAGTAGGAGATCGCATGCATGGAAGCTCTTTTATGATTCTTTCGAACCTGTCCTTTGGAACATTCATCTCAAGCATCACCCTTTCACGGGCGTCAAGCACGGATTGAAAGAGCATCTTCATTTCCATTATCTTTTCGCCCTTAAACGGGTCTTTTAAAGCATGCCTGTTTGCAATAAATCTGGTGGATGAGGTCAAAAGTGTTTTAATTATGTGCAGGTTATGTTCTCTCAAGGTCCTTCCTGTGGATATATTGTCAATGATCATATCCGCATCATCGGGAGGAAAGACTTCGGTTGCCCCGTACGATTTAAGAAAAACATAACTGTACTTTTCCTTATCAAGAAATTTCTTTGCCATGTTTTCATATTCTGAGACGACAACTAATTTTTTCTTGTGCAGGTCGGATCTTACAAGTTCTTCCGGTACGGCTGCGACGATCCTTACTACATCGAATTCGAGATCCATGATCTCCTCTGCATCGGCCCCGGTTTCAACAATCCAGTCGTAACCTGTAAAGCCGACATCGTAAGAGCCTAAATCCACTAACTGGGGAATATTCTGGGGTTTCATTATTTTTCCTTCTATTTCTGAATCTTCTATCCTTGGAATATAAATCCTGTCATCCAATTCCACTCCGAACCCTGCATTATTTATGAGTTTTACCACATTGCCGTATATTCTTCCCTTGGGAATAACCATCTTGAGCTTCTTCATCTTTTAACCCCCGGTTCAAATCTCCATGTGGAGTATTTCCTCTTACAGCATGATAATCAAGACCTTGGCAGATGATTTAGGCAAGAACCTTTTCTAAAATACCGGGCGGCGCCGAAGGAGTGGCTCCAGCCTGAGAAGCAACCCAGGCGCCATAGGCATTGGCCGCTTCACTGATCTTTTCAAGCGGGGATTCTCTTATATAATGGTGCACTAAAACAGCGGTAAAGGCATCTCCTGAGCCTACCGTGTCGGCTACAGTCACAGGAAATCCGGGATGCAGAGCGATTCTATCCTGCATGACCAGCAGGCTTCCCGACTCACCGTTAGTTACACATACCAGCTCAAGCTTATAGTCATCAAGAAGCTTTCGGCAGGTATCTGCAGTATCGGCAAAATTCTTTAATCCCATGACATCCACGAGCTCCGGTAATTCGCTGCTGTTAAGCTTTACGATCGTGGAAATGGAAAGAGATTCGGACAGAATCTCTTTTGAGTAATAGGACTGGCGTAAGTTAACATCAAATATGCGCCCCGAATCCCGGCGGGTTGATCGCAAAAATGTCTGGATCGTCTTCCGGGAGCAGGCTGAGCGCTGTGCCAGGGATCCAAAGCAGACTGCATCGCTTTTCCCTGCCAGTATATTTAAGGATTCAGTCCAGTCTATGAAATCCCAGGCAACATCCTCTACAATCTCAAAGCTGGGTTTTCCCTGGGAATCCAGGCTTACCTCTACAGTGCCGGTAGGATTTACTGAATCTTTCTGAATATACTCCCGGGTCACACCAAGCCCTTTAAGCAGCTCCATAATCTCAAGCCCCAGGGAATCCTGACCTACCCTGCTGGCAGGTATTCCGCAATTCCCAAGGGCATTGGCGTGAAAGGCAAAATTAGCCGGAGCCCCTCCCAACTGCTTCCCCCTACCTCCAGGGAAAATATCCCAGAGAATCTCCCCCAGGCCGATTAGAATATACTTCGATGCTTGCTTCATAAGCCGGAGCCTTGATCCCGGAGCCGGAAAGGGGTATACCTGTCTGTACCCAGAGTACCCAGAGCCCTGGAGCTGTAAAAGCCCACTCGGCAGGTCCATCGCATAACCCCCACGTTACAGTCAAACAAACTCCGCGTGTATACATAGGTTTCTTTTTCCTTTGACACCGATAACCTCCTTCTGGGTCAGACCTTATAATTTCTTACTTTACCAGTACTACCTGTAGCTTGCAATTAAAAAAGGATCGCAGTCGACTACTTATGGGAAACTTTACCTTCTGAGAAATATATAATAATCTATCACTTGAATGGGAGGGATGCCTCCAGATTGGAAGAGACCTGGAAGATAACTGCAGTGAATTGATAGAACGGATTATGCCGGATATTTCAAAAGTTGTCTTGGCTCCTTGGTGGTGTTGAAAAGCTTCTAAAAACTAAAAATGGTAGAGATGTGCTCCTTAAACCAAATCTTTTAGGAGCTGATCCCCCTGAGAAAGGATCAACTACACATCCCTCCGTTTTCTATGCTGTCGCCAACTTCCTGATGAAAGCTGGTTTCTCCCTATCCTATGGGGATTCTTCTGCAGTAGGAAAAACTCAAGATGTTGCCAAAAAGAGCGGCATAAAAGAAGAAGCCGATTCCCTGGGCTTAAAGATGGCGGATTTTGAAAATGGTGAAGAGATTTCGTTTTATTGTGGTAAGCAAACTAGAAGATTCTTTATTTCCCGAGGAGTCTTAGAAGCCAGCTCAATTGTAAATATCCCTAAGATGAAAACCCATGGACTTACAATCATAACTGGAGCTATAAAAAATATGTTCGGAGTAATTCCCGGAATAAGGAAATCGGAGTGGCATTTTCTACTTCCGGATCCTGAGCTCTTTTCCAAAATGCTTGTAGATCTAAACCTTCTCTTGAAACCTGATCTTACAGTCATGGATTCCGTTGATGGAATGGAGGGAAATGGTCCCAGAAATGGGAATCTTGTTAGGGTAGGTCTTCTAATCATATCAAAGGACCCGGTAGCTGTAGATGCAACAGCTGCTCGAATAATGGGGGTAAAACCAGAAAAGATCTCATTTCTTGTTCATGCTCAACGGATAGGTTTAGGTAACTATTCTGAAGAGAGGGTGGAAATACTGGGTGAACCTCTAAAGAAATATCTTGGAAGGCCCTTCAAGCTCTCCTCCAATCCAGGATTTCATACAAGGATTTCGCCATTTATCAGACCGCTGAGAAATTTCATTATTCCACGTCCAGTTATTGACTCTTCTCTTTGTAGTCGCTGTGGTACATGCGTAAAAATTTGTCCTGCAGGACCAAATGCATTGACCCAGGAGAAGGGAAGGGTTCCTGAGTATAGGTATAACTTATGTATCCGTTGCTACTGTTGCCAGGAAACCTGTCCCGAAGGGGCTATTTCCATAAAGATTCCGATAGCTTGCTTCATGCTTCGAGGATTCAAATCAGGTGTCTAATATGAAGGTATCCAACATCTTCACTACAACCTAAAAGCTATTTCACTTCCTCATAAATTATGACCGTGTTGTACTTTTGTCACATTCAGGTATCCGTTCTGCTTAAACCACTGGAATGCTTCCAGGACGGCAATATCAATAGGTGTCCTGGGGAGCCCCAGGATCTCTACAGCCTTCCTGGCTGTGTAATAATGTTCATCGCAGGCGATCCTGGCCAGGGCATAGCTTAAGATAGGAGTCTTATTAAAGATCCTGCCGAAGACAGAGCTCATCAATCCGTATCCCTTTGTCACGAAAGCAGGTAACGCCAACCTTGGAGCGGGTACACCCACCACTCGAGCAATCCTGGCAAACACATCTCTATAGGAGAGGTTTTCATTGCCCAGGATATAATTCTCTCCGATCGACCCTCCCTCAAGGGCATTGGAAATACCTTCCGCAACATCCCGTACATGGATATAGTTTCTGCCTCCAGGAGCGTAGCCGGGTACCCGTTGATGATAGATGGCCAGTATCATTGCTCCAGTGCCCGGTTTTGAGTCATAGGGGCCAAACATGAGAGTGGGATTCACCACTATTGCCGGGAGGCCTTTCTTTTTGACGTATTCTAAAACGAGCTGATGGGCCAGATATTTAAATGGTAGGCAAAGTTATAATTCCAGGTTGGCGAAAAACACCCCGGAACCGGGGGAGAAAAGGTCTCAAAGTGTTTGAGTCGTGTGTTCACGGGTAGCAAGGTGAGATCCAATAGTAAAGACGATGGTATTATGGCTGGAGGCCAGGAAAATGCCTGCTGAAGGGAAGCGGACAATTGCTTGAGGACAGAGTGAGCCCCGAGCAGTAAGAAACGAGACAGAATGTCATTTAAGCGCAGCTGGATCGAAGCCCGGAGGCGACCGACCGATCTTTACCAGATGCCCCTTACGGGAATCTTACTCACTTCCTCAGGC
>JAUWZD010000154.1 GCA_030615505.1 Spirochaetales bacterium
TGTCAAGGGCGACAAAGTCGCCGCTTAGCGGTCGTAAGACCCTTGACAAAGCCTCTTTCAATACACTTTAGCAGCATCGTTGCAGTAGCAACGGTGCTGAGTGCTCTTTATACGAAGCCAGAATAATCTGAGGAATTCCTACAGAATAATGTGAGACTCTACAACTTGGTAAGAGTTCTGGCTATCGGACACAAAGAGCACAATGAGCTATTCATACGAAGGGAGAGGGCCGAGATATGAAGATAGTAGATTTGAGCAAAGGGAAACACTCACTTGCGGAGCTTCTGGCGTTGGCGAAATCGGAGGCGGTCCTTATTCATTCGACCTCAGGAGATGACTTTCTGCTCGAACAGGCAGACGAACTTGACCGAGAGGCGGCTGCCCTCGGGGCAAGCGACAAATTCATGTCCTTCTTGGAAGAGAGGTCGAAAGAGAAAGGCAACATTCCGATCAGCGAAGTCCGGGAAAAGCGGGTAATGGAGAGCCTCTGAGATCCCGAGAGCCACCGTCGAACAACGGGTTGGACCATAAGGCGGACAGCTTGGCGGCTGCCATGCGGGTCAACTCTCCCATTTTATATCACGAATCTGAAGGAGAAACAAAGCACAGGTAACCGGAGACCTGCCTTGTCTATAGGAATATCCTCTATTATCCAATCATGATCAATATTATCGAACGATCATGCATCTTGATACCCCCCTGAAAAACGCAAGTTGTAGAGTTTTCCATCCCAAAGCTCTTTGAATCGCGCAAGGGTTTCTCGAGTATCAGGAAACAGGTAAAGTCCGGTTTGAGCATCTTTGTCCATCCGAATAATTCCTTTTTGAATTTGATAATATATCCAATACTTGGGTATGTCCAGAAGATTTGCTAGCTGAGGCACTGTCAAATACCCTTGAATCCGGCGCGGGTGGGACTGGCTAGGTTTTTAGAATACCTTGTGCTTTAGGCGGACTACTTTCACAGTATTGGGCAAGACATACTCTCGCGTTGGCGATCGATGTCCAAGCTTAGTCAAATGTTCTGCGATCTTTTCATCTGGTTCTCCTGAGCGGCTGAGATTGAGAATAAGTCTCTCCATCTCATCAGCCGATGAGAGCTCGGTAAAAGAGCCTACGTTGATAGGGATCTTCAGTGTAGTAGTATCCCCTCCTTTCCACACAATACGTACTTGAACACAATCACGAGCGATGCGATGGACGATAACTTTGTCGATTAGACATCTAAGCAAAGCCTTCTTATGTTGCGGTGTCAGAAGCCCTTGGTTCCATAATTGAGGTAATCTTTTCCCCACGGACCGAAACGCATCCTTAAGCTCTGAGCTCAGAGATAAAGGAGTAATGTTGCTGCGCTGCAGATGAGAGTAAGCCTCTTCGGCATCTTTAAGAGCCTCTAAGGAGTTTTCCCACCGTCTCTCAAGCTCAGCAGTGATAAGACGGTTATCCGGATCAGACCGATTGAACTGCCGTTCTGCCAGAGCTGCCTCATATCGCAATCGCTCTATTTGCTGCCGGTAGGCATGACGCATCTGTTCATCCTTCTCTTTTTGGGCAGCCAGTGTACGCGTGAAAACATCCAGTTCTATGGGTGAGAGGGCTTCAAAGAACGCCTCAACAACACAAGCATCGACAGAGTCTGCCGGTATGTATTGACAGACCGGAACGCCATACTGCTGTCTGAGGTAGTTGCAGATGTAGCGAGTTGAGTGCTTGTATTGTACCACCATCTTGTGCGAGCACTCTCCACAGTAGACGATTCCATGCAAAAGCGCCGCTCCAGGTCTTGGAATACCCCGGGACTTATTGCGGTCATACTCAGCGTAGTTATCTTTAAGCATCGCCTGTATTCTCTCGAAAGTCTCCCAGCTGATATAAGCAGGATATTTGTCTTTGATACAGATTCTCCACTGCCCAATTGGAAGGCGCTTTTGGGTGGTATCACCATGAGACGGGCCTTTATGAACCTGTCGGGTGCGACCATAGACAAAAGCACCTGCGTAGGCTGGGTTTTGGAGAGTAGAAAGTATAGCAGCAACAGAAGGCTTTTTCCATACCAGATCGCCGAAACGGTCGTGGCGGGGAATGGGTAAATCATGGTTGTTGAAGAAGCGAAGAACTTTACTGGCAGATTTGACCCTAAGGAAGGTGGTGAAGATGAGTTGGAGACGCTCTTGGACTTCCGTGTCGGGATCTTTCACTACTTTTTTGTCCTCATCACGGATTAGCCCAACGGGTAATTTCAAAGCCAACTCACCCCGTTTTGCCTTGTTGAGAAGTCCAGCGGTCATGCGCGCACGAATAGTATGCAGTTCCATTTCTGAGAGCTGACCTTTAATACCGAGCAATAAGCGACCGTTTGGAGAAGCTGGATCATAGACACTGTCTTGATCTCCGATCAAACAGTTTCTATAGGCACAGACATCCAGCAGTGGGAACCAATCTGAGCAGTTACGAGAGAGCCGGTCCAGTAGGTAAGAGAGAATGATACCCACTTTTCCGAGGGCAACCTTAGATACGATTTCTTTGAAACTTTCGCGCAGGTGTGCCGAGGCAGCGGTTTGTCCTAAATCTGAATCGATGATTTCGATATCTTCAGACCGCCATCCGAGATTTAAGGCTCGCTCTTTCAGGGCGTATTGCAGATACAGACTTTCCTGATTGGAAAGAACTTGATGAGGATTTGACTGTCGAATGTAAATAATGGCTTTGCGAGTTAGGTGCTGCGGTGTAACGAGTTCTGATGTGTTCATCTATTACCTCCTGTAAGATTGACGATAGTTCGTCGGTGATTTGTTTTTGCAGTTCTGCGGACAATCTGTCCCAGACTTCCTCTGGTTTATATGGCATGAGATCCCCTCCCAATTCTCAGCCAGTGAGATGAGTTCAGTCAAAGATTCCAGCGTAAGCTTTAACCGTGATGTTTGCCGAGATGATACAAGGTTAGTTGCCATAAGAGGAATCCGCAATACCATATTTCCATGATAAGAAACAAAGACATGTGGAGGATTGCGGCGAGCAGAACTTATAGAAAGCACAGGAAAGGAACAACCATAAAGCGGGTGTGTAGGGTCGGTTACTTTGATCTCGGTTGGCTTCTCGATCGCTGGGTTGTTGAATGGGGTATTAAGTTGATAACTCGTAGCATCCTTTGATATCACCTTCTAATATCCAATTTTCATATATTTTTCGGGATAGTTGCTGGAAACAACTTTAAATAGCATCAGCCGTTGATCTGTATTGTCGAAAAGCGTATTAGTTACCATCCGTGGTGTATTCATCCACAGGTCCCAGAGCCAGCAAGTGTATTGCCTGCATCACTCTGTCGGTCATAACGGGAATACCGAGCGGTCTTTTATTCTTACCGTTTTTCTATTGTAAGGTTAAAGGTAACGTGCCTACATCTGACATTTCGAGCTTCCTTTATTAACGTCTCGCAGCAGACTCTTCGAGTGATTTATTGATAGGAATTTTTATAACTCGTCTTGGCGCGAATAGTCAAGAAGCAAACGCCAAGTCACATAGGTGATGAGAGGGGAACAGCGATGAGGCCTGACAACATCGCTGAGATTCCACCAGCATGGAGCATATGCTTATTTCTTTCGTCTGAGGTTTGAGAAGTAGCGCATTGAGCGTTATTCGTGATAACTTGTTTAACTTTTCCGTAATTTTATCTATCATAACCCTAAAATGAATAAAAATGGGAACGGAGAATTGGACGGCGGCCTTTTGGGGCCCAAAAAACCCTGGGCAATGTATGGCCTTAAAAGACCGGTTTTCAAAAAACCGAAATTCGAAGAGATTTCCTTCGAGGTAAACCAGGATATTACAGATATCTATTTTGAATTGAAGTGAATGATTTTATTACAGGAGGATCTTTTATAATGGTCAAGCTAAAAAGTCTGTTAAATATAACCGTGATGGTATTGGTTTTTATTATAAGCGGTTGTATGAATGTGGATAGAATTATGATTGAGGATATTAATTTACAAAATGTAAAAGACGGGCAATATACCGGTGAATATTCAATGGGCCCTGTAAAAGCTGTGGTGCTTGTCAGTGTCCAGGATCATATCATAAAGGATATTGAGATAACAAAGCATAGAAACGGTAAGGGTGCAGGGGCGGAAAAGATCACCGATGATGTTATCAGAAAACAGTCTTTGCAAGTCGATGTTGTTACCGGTGCAACAGCCAGCAGCAAGATAATATTAAAGGCAATTGAAAACGCTCTAAAAATAGATTAGATCTGCTATATGATAAATGAGTATGGAGATCCGTAAATCCCCCCAGATGATGAGTCTTGCGATCATTTGAATATTTTCAAGATCATAAGGAGCCACTTTAAAACCATCCTGAGAAAATATACGGCAGAGGGCTGCTGCAGGTGTGATCTTGCCTGCAGAGGATGAGCTTCCCTGTATCATCAATGTCTTAACCGTAATACCGCCTCCCTGCCGTTCACAGGTTTATCAATAATAATGATTTCGGCATTCATTGCCAATATACAATATTATACGCCGGTAATCGTCTTTAATATTTAGGGGCAGGAAAATGAAGAAATTGTTTAGTGCATCAACTCTGAAAAGGAAAATTAAAATATTTTGGTTTATTAATTCAAAAGATTCTAACCCCTGGCAATTAGAGGAGCTTTTTACAAGGAAAGAAGTTAATATTTTAAAGCATTACCTTAAAGAGAAAGGGTGGAATTGCAATATAAAGGAACATGCCTTACATATAAAAAACAAAATGCATCTGCCGTCCTGGAATATGGTTGGGAAAGTATTCGAGCTGTATAAAATGAAAGGATATGATCTTCCTTTTAAAATAGTAGGTTGTGTCGAATATTGTTGAAATTTTACCCTCCCTGTATTAAGATTAAAGATCATGAAATCCAATATAATTTCAATAGGGTTCATCCTCATACTATTTCTCTCAGGATGCGCTTCCGGCCCGGGAATTGGAGAATATTCGGATATCGACGAGCTGATCGAAGAATCCGCCTGGGCTTTAATGGAGATCCTCTGGGAGAGCTATGAGGATATTGAACAGTGTGAAGAAAAAACTCTGGCCGTATACTACTTCACCGAAGGGCAAAAGCTAAGCCCCTTAAGCGACTATCTAATAAACGGTCTTACAACGAGTATTGCAAACGCCGTCAATGAAGAAGATATAAAAGTTAGTATCGTCAGCCGTAAAAACCTGGACCGCATAATTGAAGAGCTCGCCTTCCAGAGCTCGGACCTTGCCGACCAGGATACACAGCTCACCATCGGCAAGCAACTCGGTGCCGGCCTTATCCTCACCGGAACCGTAACCCAGGCAGAAGAGATTCAGAAGCTGAATATCCAACTCATTGAAGTGGAAACCTCCAGAGTTCTTGGGGGATTTATAATGTACCTGGTGGAAGATTAAATATATTTGCAGCCGGGTTGTCAGATCCATATTTGTTCTTTTCACTCTTTCTATGTGCTACAGAATGGCTGAAGATAATTGTTTGCAGTTTCATTCCTTTTCCTCTAAAAAATTATTTAGCAGGTCAATGGTTTCCTGAGAAAATATTTTATATTGGTTATTTTTAAGTTGGATCTATAAGGGCTCCCACTGTTGTATGCTCATGGCCAGTGCACAGGTTCTCATTTGCCTGTCAAAGGTAAATAAAACAAGTCCCTGATCTTCATCGTATTCATCCCATAAAATAGCAGTTGACAAATGGATTGCATCGAGACTTCCGATTACCGTAGGAAAAGAACCAGCCGCTCGTTTTTTAATCGTGCCGGTCAGCTCAATAATGTACATTCCTTCTACAATCTCATCAAGTTTCTGTTTCACCTCTCCCCGCTGTTCGTCAGTTATGAGGTTTTCAAGACGGTACCTCTCCATAACCCTGCTGCATTCGATCATCAACAGCTCACTGGAACCAACCTTTTCGAACTGAACAGTCCTTTTGAAGGAAGGATCTTTGGAAAGTAAAAAACGTAGGATTACTGAGGAATCCACATAACATTTCATCCTCTGGCCCTGTCTTCTAATAAATAAACCAGGGGATCTTTCTTCGTTTTAAAGGAGGGTTCAGAGTACTGCAGCTTCTTTGTAGGAGGTTGTATCCTTATTTTTTTCTTATTTATATCATATGGTAAAACCTCTGCAACCGGGATATCACGGTCAAGGATTATAATGCGTTCTCCGTTACGAACGGCTCGCAGTTCTTGACTGAGGTGAGCTTTAAAATAAGAGATATTTGAGGTCTTCATAAGACCATAATAAGTCATATAATTAATGTTGTCAAGCAATTCTTTAATATTGGTAAAAAGGGTTTTATTTACCAGTTTGTTGAGTGGTATTGCAAAATAGATGAATTCATCTATTCAGAGGTCTTAGTAAACCGCCAGGTAAAAAAGGCATGTCTGTAAGTAACTACTGTACAAACAAATAGAAACCGCCTTAGAAAAATAATTTCTTTCCTTTTTTGACTTTTTACATTTTCATGCGAAAATGCACCTATAAGGGGCATACGACACGGAGCAAAAGAGATTTAATGGTCAGACCTGGGAACGAAAAGAGCACATTAAACTGATAGAAGACGATGGAAAAAGAATATTAATGATAAACAATCATCCATATATGTGCTGGATGGCAGAAGATAAGCTCAGTGCACGTATAGCAATAGCACA
>JAUWZD010000145.1 GCA_030615505.1 Spirochaetales bacterium
TATCCCGTGCTGAATGTTGAGCGCAGCCATGCCTATTGCATGAGTCGCCGACGAGCAGGCTGTTGCTATGGTTAAATTGGTTCCCTTAAATGAAAACCACTCTGCTGCAGTAGATGCGCCGACGTTGGAATTGGATTGAGGAAGGGTTATGGGATTCATCTTTTTGGGACCCCTGTGCTTAAAAAAACGGATATGGGAGGGGAGCATAATGTCCGCATTATCCATTGACTGGCCGATTATTACGCCACATCTGAGAGAGTCGATTTCAGCGGTGAAATACGTGCCGGAGCCTTCACCATTGTCTCTCAACATAGGTTGCAAAGTGAATCCGGCATCCTTTAGAGCCAAATAGGTTCCGACAATTGTAAATTGGGTTGCCCTTCCGGCCCTTCTCAGCTTTTTAGGCCTCTCAATATAGTCCGACAGAGAAAAATCCTCAATGGGCGAGCAGATCCTGCTCTTGTATTGCTCAATGTCGATATCGGGAAAGTCAACGTTCCTGAAGTACCCTTTTCCCTCTTTAACATTCTTCCAGAAGGTATCCTTGCCTAAGCCTATGGATGATACCGGTCCCAGACCTGTTACAACAACCCTCTTAAGCATTTCCTATCTCTTTTCATCTACATAGAAATGGTGTAATCTTTGATGATCTATAATATTTTTTTTCTGAATAAAATCAATAGATTTTTAGAGATTCACTAAGATTTGGTCTAATGAAATGAAAGTTGCGAAAGTTGTGACTTTTAAGGCTTTACCCGGCCCGGTATTGATCACTGTTTAATCAGTCCCCGTCTGGACAAATCCATGTCATCAAGTATCAATATATCGCCGTCAGGGGAATTGATATAGAGTTTTTCACCGAATAAAGCGAAAGCGCTGTCTTCATCAACCATGTCTTCCGAGCGAGCGTTTAATTTCAAGGCCTCATCGAATCTCCCCAGATGGAAGGCTCCCCTGTTCTCAACAACAGCATAGATATATCCCGACTGGAAGCTTAAAAAACTCCTTGGGTAAACAGCATCTCCGCTCCTGCCGATCTCTTCGAGAGTGTGAGGATGAAGGAGAACCAGATGAGCCGGAGAAGAGGCTTTCCTCTCATGTGCAATCACTAAGATCAATTCCTTGTAGAAATAGTAATTACGCCCGCTGATATGAGAAACCGGTGAGGTGATCATAATTGTTTCAGGAACCGGGTCAATGATGGAAAGAGTGCTTGTAGTATAGCCCTCTGCATCCCTCTCTCTAACCTTCATATAATACAATTTATCAGCAAAGATGGCGGCCATAACCGCCTCTTTTCTTTCCTCTGCAACTAATTCCGCATCGCGATCCTTAGAGCGCTCATCTTCAATAATCCCGGTTCTCTCCCTGGCGATCTCTTCCTCCTTTTTCCGGATATCCTCCTCTTTTTTCTCAAGCTCTCTCTCCTCTCGCTCCAATTCCCTCTCTTTCTCTACCAGGGCTTTCCGCTCTTCCGAGATCGCCTCACCCTTCTTTAGTTCTTCCTTTTTCTCCTCCAGTTTCGCTCTTTCATCCTCTAAACGCTTCCTCTCACTTTCAGCCTCTTCCTCTTTCTCTTCTACCTCCCGATCCTTGAATTCCACCATCTCCTTACGATCCTCTAAGCCCATGTCTTCCTGCTTGCGCATCTCCTCAATCACCTTCTCTTCTGTGAGCTCACTGGTGATGAGAGCGCTCAACTTCCCTTTTTCCTCCACGCTTAAAGGAATCAACATGCGGGTAGCGCCGGGCCACTCAAAATAACGGGTTGAAATACCGGCATTCTGTTCATTGATATGAGAGAGGACTAAGGCTTTATAATTCTCAGAGAAATATCCCAGATCACCCCGGAACACGGCATTATAAATAGTGGCGAACTTAGCCAACAACCTGGCATCCGCTTCAGAGTAACCATGGGCAGCCTCAAGATAACCGGCTGTGATCCGCCTCACATTGTCTATATGATCAACTTTAGCCTCCGGATCAATGGAAATGATATCCGCATCAAACTTCCCCTCTTCTGTCGGATCCACAGCACGAATGATAGAGTATTTGAGGAAAATCTGCCCTTTGCTCCCATCCCGTTCTAAAGCAGTAGCTAATAACCGGCCTATATCTTTAATCTCTACTGCTGTCTCAATTTTATCGTGCCTTCCCTGGTAATTAATAAAGACAATTTCCCTGTCCATAGTCTTTTTAAGTTCATCGATATCTACTTCAAGGGCTCCGGCCGGTAAAGCATTTATTAATACTAAAAAAATCATAAATAAAGCCTTGGTCATTTCTCAAGCTCCTTTCCAGGCGCTAAGGCATGTAACACACGAAGCGCCTGCTCTCTGATTCTCTTTGAATAATTCCCCTGTGTAATACGAACTAAATGGGGAATTAGAGATGGATCCCTGAACCCCTCTTTTTCAGCAATCCTCTCTAAGGCTGTAAGAGCGGCAAAAATGAATTGCTGCTGACCGGCGCTGCTTTTTTCCAGTTCAAATAAAATTGTCTTTACAGCCCTGCCGTTCACATCTGCGCCGATCCTGGCTAATGCCCCTACAGCAGTGGTTTTAACCATACTGTCTGAGTCATTATGGATCACATCAAGCAGTATATTCCAGGCGCCCTCAGTGGCCAGGCTGCCCAGTATTTCACATGATCTCAGACGCACCTGGGGATAGTTGTTTATCACAGTTCCCTGCTCGTACACTCTATATGTTACACCCTCTAAGGCCAGAAATGCGAGTATCTCCTCAAGGGATTGGACATGCACAGCCAGGAACTTTCTGCCCTCTATATACTGTTCTATATCACTTAAAGCGGCGAATTTCAGATCAATCGAATTGGAATATGCCAGCTCTTTCAGTATCATGGCCGCAGGGCTGCACAGATCTTTAAGTCCGTTAAACCTGGATGTGTGTTGGGTATCATGGAGGTAAATAGGCCAGGGGCCATCATCTGGTCCGCCGGCTTTGAGTTTCAGGGCATAGAGTATCCAGTCATCCGAGCCAAAATAGAGGGAACCGTCTTCAGTTATGGTTGGAATGCGCACTGTCCTTTTAGCGGAAAAGACCCACTGCACCCGGCCGTCGGGAGTTACGACGTATAGATGATTATTCTCCGTGCCCACAAAGATTGAATTGTCTTCTGCCACGGCGGCAGGGCTCTGCATGGCCTCTCCAATATAGAGATCCCAGATTTTCTTTCCCCGGGAACTGATGGCATAGAGCCTCGCGTTCTGCGCCCCTGCAATAATAATCCCGTCCGATTGTATCACGGGATCCGCCGTTCGTGCTGGTATTGAATAATGCCATAGATGCTTTCCGTTCGGGGATATTGCCTGAATACCTGAGGAATTTACATACAGGTTACCGTCCAATCCGACAGCGGGAGTTCCAACTGATCCGGACATTCTTGCTTCCCATTTTTTCTCCCCCGATGGATTAAGAGCATACAGCCGGCGGTCGGTGGAGCTGAAATATATAGAGCCCCCAGGCCCGATTGAGGCACTTGAAGATATCCCGGCCCTGGCCTTGAAGCGCCACTTTTCATTTCCTGCAAAATCTAAAGCATATAGGGTGCCCCCGCTTGTGGGCAGATAAATGGTGCCGTCTCTTCCTAAAGCCGGATTCAGGCAGGCTCCGGAACCTGAATCAAAACACCAGCGAAGGCTTCCGTTTGGGGCAACGGCATAGAACTTTCCGGATACACAGCCAATATAAATGGTGCCGCTGTAGCTGATCACCGGGCTGCTTGAAGGCTTGCTTCTTAAAGCAAAGCTCCACTTCTCCCTTCCTTCAGGCAGTACGGCGTAGAGATGCCTGTCATCCGATGCGAAATAGATAATTCCCCTGTGATCCACTGCAGGCTTATAGAGGATTTTGCCTCCTGTAACAAAACGCCAGGAAAGATCGGAGAGATTTTCTTTTAAAGCATTGAGCTTTGCTGTAAATAGGGAGAGGAAAAAAAGGACAATTATAATTCTATATACAACGGATCTCATTCAAATCCTGATTAGAGAGTTTAACTCCATGATAAGACTCTGCGTTTTTAAAAGCAAGCCATCATAAATATATAAGTATTTCTCTTAAGCTCATTTTTCGGCTAAGAGAAAGAACACAGCCTGATGCCAGTCGATACTCCGATCTGCAAGCTGCTTTCTGCAGATATCGCTGAATCGGCGTATTTCATCCGAACTCAGATGCTTCAAGAGGTGCTGTGCATAGTTTAATCTGTCAGATCTCCCGGATCTCCGGTCCATGGAAAACCAGCTATTTAAATCTTCAAGATGTACCTTTCGTTTAACAGAAAACCTCTTCAGACCTGATTTAAGCACTTTTAAGCCCGCATCCCGGCAGGCAGAGAGCAGATCCTCCTGATCCCAGTTTATCTTTAGGTCTTGAGGATTCCTGTAGATTGCTTGCTCCGCCTGCTTCAAACGTCTTATAATGTCTTCATCCAGAGCATCAGTTCTTACACATTCGGAAAGCCGGCTGCCCAGGGCAGGGATGGTCTCAGCCAGGGAGAGCACCCCGCCGGGTTTTAAAAGTTCGGCCACTGTGCTCATACTTTTTCGCTTATCTCTTTCCCTGCCAAATGCATCGCGGCCCACAGCGGCATCAAAGCGGAAACTTTTTCCGCTTCTCTGTTCAATAAAAAGGGGCAATTTCATAATTTCCCCTGTGAGGATTACCGGACGGTCCGTTTCTCCCAAGCCTTGAGCATGCCTGCTTAAAACCTTAGCCTCATCCTGAGTCCTGGTGAGACCCCATACATAGCCTTTGACTGGATTGACCCGCCTGATCAATTCCCAGATAAAAAGACCGCTTCCCGCGTTCAGATCCAGAATTATTTTATGCTGATCAGGAGTTATGGCATTTAGAACCCGATCCCGGATATCAGCAAGCTGCTCGCCGGTGCTGCTCATGGTCCGCTCCAGCCAGAGATCCTTTGCCTTACTGCTCCCGTTTGAGCTCAAAACCTCAAAGATCCTGTTCTCCGCCTCAAGCATGGCAGCAAGCTGAGCCTCCCTGCGCTTTACAACCTGCTCCCTGATTCCAGCCTCGAAACCATGAGTGCCCGGCTCATAGAATATCTTACCCTGCAGGCGGGAAGGCAGGTACTGCTGAGCCACCCAGTGGTCACGGTAGGCATGGGGATAAAGATATCCCTTTCCATGCCCGAAACCCTCTTTATCCCTGCTTGAATCTTTAAGATGATCGGGAACCTCTCCATTCCGCTCATTCTCAACCGTATTCAGTGCGTCAAAAAAGGCCATAGTAGAGTTAGATTTTGGGCAGGTTGCCAGATAGAGGGCGGCCTGGGCCAGGTGAAAACGCCCCTCGGGCAGTCCGACACGGTCAAAGGCCGAGGCAGCCGCTTCTACAACCGGCAGGGCATCCGGATCGGCTAAACCCACATCTTCTGAGGCAAGAATGATCATTCTACGAAAGATAAAACGGGAATCCTCTCCGGCATATACCATCTTGGCGAGCCAGTAGAGCGCGGCATCCGGATCCGAGCCCCGCAGGGATTTTATAAACGCGCTTATCGTATCAAAGTGGTAGTCCCCCTCCTTGTCGTATAGAACAGCGCGGCGCTGGATACTCTCCTCTGCAACTGTCAGGGTAACATGGATTGCTTCATCCCCGGAGGGTGGAAAATGATCAGGCGTGGTTTCAACAGCCAGCTCCAGTGCATTAAGCAGTGTGCGGGCATCGCCGTTTGAAACATCCACTAAATGAACCAGGGCTTCTTTATCAATCTTTACTTTAAGTTTTCCGTAACCCCGCTCTTCATCCTTTAGTGTGTTTCGGGCAATAGTATAGAGATCCTCCTCTGTTAAGGGTTTAAGCTGAAATATTCTGGAACGGCTCACTAAAGCCCTGTTTACCTCAAAGTAGGGATTCTCCGTAGTGGCTCCAATAAGAATGATTGTGCCGTTCTCCACCCAGGGGAGCAGGGCGTCCTGCTGAGCCTTATTCCAGCGATGAACCTCATCAACAAACAGTATAGTACGCTGGCCGTAGAAATTATATCGCTCCTGAGCCTCATCGGTAGATGTTCGAATCTCTTTCACCCCGGCCAGTACTGCATTGATGGTAATAAAATTACTCTTTGTAGTATTAGCAATGACCCGGGCAAGGGTAGTCTTTCCCGTTCCCGGAGGCCCATAAAAAATGATGGAAGAGAGCTGATCCGCCTGAATCGCCCGTCTTAAAAGCCTTCCCTGGCCTAGGATGTGATCCTGCCCTACAAATTCATCTAAAGTGCGGGGCCGCATCCTGGCAGCAAGGGGCTGTTCCCTATCCCTCTGAGGCTGTGAACCCTGTTCAAAAAGATCCTTGCTCTTCATGCCGTAGATTTTAAAATAATTAAATCAAGTAATATTAACATTTAAACACCCCCTCTTTCAATAAAACTATCATATTTAAACCATGAGAAATGATCCGTTAAATTTAGATTGTTGGGTTTTATATTTTAGCTTTATAATACACACAGTGCCTTAAGAAGATGATTGAAAATACTGTCCGCTTTCTAAAGGAGAAATGAATGGATCAAAGCTATACCAACCACCAAAAACTCCACTGGCTGTTTGAAAATAAAAAGATAAATATCAATTACAGCAGCCTGTTCGACCTAAAGCCCGATCCGCTGCCAGAAGATTTCGATTTCGACCGTGCAGAGGGAATGATGCTTGGCCTGGCTATAGGAGATGCTTTAGGGATTACTACGGAGGGTATGCTGCCGCAGGAAAGGCTATCCTTTTGTGGTGAGATCTGCGACTACCTGCCCAACCGCTACGCTATTCTAAAGCCCGGGGAAGAAACCAGAGGATATCCTTCGGACGACACACAGCTCGCCTTCTGGACCTTAGAGCAGATGATAGAAGATGGAGGCTTAAAGCCGGATAACCTGGCTGCAAAGTTCTGCAGGCGCAGGATCTTCGGCATAGGATCAACTGTCTTTAAGTTTATAAGGAACTATAAAACCGGGCGGATCCCCTGGTATGAATGTGGCCCCCAGTCTGCAGGGAACGGGGCGCTGATGCGAATCGCCCCGATGGTTATACCGCACCTTAAAGAGCCAACTCCTGATCTCTGGACGGACACGGCGCTTTCTGCAATGATCACCCACAATGACTCAGCCTCTATTGCCGCCTGCGTTTCTGTTATCTACATGATCTGGCAGCTTTTCAGGATGGAGGGCGCACCGGATCCGCAGTGGTGGATCGAGGAATATGTAAAGGTTGCTAAAGAGTTGGAGAAAGTGGATACATACAGGACGCGCGGGGGAGCCTTCCGGGAATATCAGGGCTTCCTCTGGCGCTTTGTACAGGAGAAGGTGAGTAAAGCGTATGCGGAAAACTTAAGCGTAGTTGAAGCCTGTGCGGCCTGGTACTCAGGCGCATATCTGCTGGAAACAGTGCCAAGTATCCTATATATTATGATGAAGCACGGGGATAATTTAAAAGATGCGATTGTCCGCGCCGTGAACGACACAGTAGATAACGATACTATAGCGGCTGTAGTCGGAGCCCTGGCCGGTGCGCTGCACAGCAAGAAGTGTATACCGCCCCGCTGGATATCAGGCCTTTCCGGCCGCACGACCCACCGGGATGACGGCAAAGTGTTTGAACTGCTAAAAGAAGCTAAAAGGATCTGGTGGCATAGCTGATGTTTGGGGAGATACAGTTTCAATGAAGCAGAGGCAGCCACATGGAGGCTGGTGGATTATACCTTGCGAAGTGTAAGCTTCTGTTGAGTTTATTTATTAGATACGTTTGTATGCGGCTGAAGGCCGCGATATAGAATACCATTCTTTAAAGGAGGAAAAAATGCCTGCTGTATCTTCTTTGGAAGATTTAAAGTCGGTCAACCAGGAGCTGCAAGCTCAAAAAGAAAAGCACCCCGAGTCATACACCGAATTTGTGGATCTGTTACGCAGGAACCGCAAGATCGGTTATAAGAACATCTGTAAGTTGATGATGGGCGAGGCCACCCCGGAAAAGCTCAAAGGTATGGAATAATCACGTTCGCAGCCGGCTGATCATTCGCTAACCCACTCTTCATGCCAAGGATTGAAAATAGAGGAAGTGTGACTTTAAAGCACCCTGTAACAGATATAATCAGATTCAGGTCTTCGATTCGAGGGTTTTCCGATAAGCCCATACCGGAATCTGAATTGCGTCAATTAAGGGAAGCATGCTGTGCCCAGAAAGGCCCCCATGGCTCGGAATGCCGCTTCCGGATCATTGATTCTTATGCTGAAAAAGATGAGCTGCGCCGCGTCGGTGCTTACGGTGTCATACGGAACGCCCGATTGTATATAGCCGGGGCTGTTATGAAGACTGAAAATTGCATGGAAGATTTCGGATATCTTTTTGAAAAGATCATTCTTCATGCCACAGACTTAGGCCTTGCCACCTGCTGGCTCGGAGGGACCTTTAACCGAAGCTCCTTTGCAGAGCGCATGCGCTTAGCCGGAAATGAGGTAATGCCTGCAGTAAGTCCGGTGGGCTACAGCACAGAAAAGAGAAGGAGTCTGGACCGCTTTATCCGCTGGTACGCAGGTTCAAAACGAAGAAAACCCTGGCAAGATCTTTTCTTCTCTGAGAGTTTTTCACTTCCTATGAAGGAAAATGAAGGTGGTGATTTCATCCCCTGCTTAGAGATGATACGCCTGGCTCCATCGGCCAGTAACCGTCAACCCTGGAGGATCCTTAAAAAAAACAATAATTTCCATTTCTATCTTCGCCGAACTCCGGGGTACAGGATGCTTTTAAAACTCGACCTCCAGCGGCTCGATATAGGAATTGCCATGTGCCACTTTGAATTGACCGCAGAATCCCTGAATAAAAAGGGAAACTGGAT
>JAUWZD010000054.1 GCA_030615505.1 Spirochaetales bacterium
CGTTAAGAGCTTCAGCTCGCTCGCTGCATGGGGTACAGGGTTCGCCCTGTACCCCATGTACTAAATTAGCTTAGACGCTATACTATACGGAGATGAAACTATCAAGACACACCATCTTTATTCACGACTTCCCTGATCCGGGAAAATACCTTTCCTTTAACACACGCACCCAGGCACAGGTTGTAATTGACGCAACTCTAAAGCAAGTCCTGGACAGCCTGCCTGAGGATAACCATGACGATTCCACCATGAAAGCCCTTTCCTCTCTTAAGGAGATGGGGATCCTGATCGAGGATTCTACGGATGAAGAACTGATTATTGAAGAGTGGTTTCACACGATAAAGACGGACAGCTCTAAAATCGATGCGACTGTGCTCACCACATATGACTGCAATTTCGCCTGTACCTACTGTATAGAAGATGGTGTAAAAGCCAGAATCTATATGGATGAAAATACTGCACGGCGTGCAGTTTCCTATATCAAGGAAAGAGTCAATAAAGATTCTCCGGAGAAACTTCTGGTCAACTTCTACGGGGGAGAACCGCTTTTAAACCTGAAAGCAATAAGAACTGTGGCTGGAGGGCTCAAGCAGTTTGCATCGGAGCGGAAGCTTCCCTTTTCTTTCAGCATGACCACCAACGGAGCGCTCCTGGCGCCCAGGGTTGTGGATGAGCTTAAAGATTACGGCTTAAAGAGCGTTAAGATAACCCTTGACGGAACTAAGGAGCTTCACAACAAGAAGAGGCCGTTTAAAAACAGCAGGGGAAGCTTTGATATCTTAATACGCAATATTCTTTCTGCAGTGGATAAAATCGAGGTTGACATTGGGGGCAATTTTGATGAAGAGAACATCGCAAGCCTCTACGATCTGCTGGATTATCTTGCCGATCTAGGCCTGGCCGGTAAATTGCGCAGTGTGGGTTTCAAGCCCATATTTTCAACTCACCGGGACCGGGAAAAAGTTCCCCATATCTCGGATATGGGCTGTGTTTTCTTTGAGCCTTCTGTTATGGAGAGCATGATAAATCTAAAAAAAGCTCTGCTGAGCAAGGGGTTTAAGACAAATACGGGGCTGGGAGTAAATCTCTGCAGTATGGTCATGAATGCCTCTGTTTTTATTATTGATCCTCAAGGAAAGCTCTACAGGTGCCCCGGTTTTGTCGGACATGAAGAGTTTATAATCGGGGATATTGACCACCCGGGAGATGAAGATTTTTCCTCCCAGGACCTGTGGAAAAGATGCATCGACTGCGCCTATGTTCCTCTATGCGGCGACGGCTGTCTCTATGCAGCCTATATCCGCTACGGAGATATCAAACAGCTTAACTGCCAGAAAAATTTTATGGAATTTATGGTAAAAGAACACTTAAAATTGAATTATAAGTATTCCAGGAAAAAGGATTAGACTTGGATAATATACCGCTGCTGAATAGAATAGGAACCAGAATTCTCTTATTCTCAATCCTGGTTTTAATCCTTTCCATTCTCATTACAGGCCTGATGATTATAAACATCTCTACCAGGGTCTTGAGAAGCAATATATCCCAGAGGAACCTGCAGATAGCCCGGCGCGCCTCCAGTGAGATTTCACTCTATATTCAAGATTCTATAGATCAGCTTCGAGCATCATCAGAAATAATGACATCCCTTGCCAATGATCCGCTGCTTCAGAATATAATCTTGGAAAATCTCTCCATGAATCTTGATAAATACAGGAATTTCTACCTTACAGACCAGGACGGCACTATAACTGCCACAAGTCAACTGGTGAAAGCGGATTCCAGTCAATTTGATCCTGTTTTAATAAAAAGAGCTTTAAAAGAAGATCTGTATATATCGGATGTCGAGCTCTCGGATGATAACCTTCCCTATATCACAATTGCCGTTCCGGTAAAGATTATGGGTGAAAAGATAAAGGCGCTGGTAACTGAGCTTAATCTCAGGGATATCTGGGATCTTATAGACGACATCTCTATCGGTCAAAGCGGAGGGGCATTTCTTATCTCCAGGGACGGGCTTCTGATTGCCCACCCGGATAAGGCAAAGGTTCTTAAGACCATAGATGACAGTATAGCTCCTGGGATACCGTTAAATCTCACCGAACAAGGCGCCGTTGTAGTACAGGAGAATCGACCAGAACATGCCTTACTGATGGTTTATAAGCCTGTAACTAATACGGATTGAATTGTGGTCATTCAACAGCCCATTAAAGAAGCCTACCTGCCTGTGGGTATAGTGCTGTGGCAATCACTGCTCCTTATAGTAACAGGAATTGTCCTCTCCTCCATCGCCAGTCTACTTCTCTCTAAAAGGGTATCAAAACCGCTTGAGCGACTTCTTAACGGCACAATACTGATCTCCGAGGGAAATCTGGATCATCGAATCGGCATTCATACTAATGATGAGATCGGAAGGCTTTCAAGGTCTTTCGACCAGATGGTTGTTCGATTAAAGGAGCAGTCAGTGGGAATCCAGAAATCCGAAGAGAGATACAGGCTTATAACTGAGAACGTGAGCGATATAATTTTTTCCCTGGATGATGAGGCTCGCATTATTTTCTTAAACCAGAGGATCGAAAGCATAACAGGCTACAACCGTGATGAATTTATCGGCAAAAAATTTCTTGATCTGCTTACCCCGGAAAGCCGGGAAAAAGTAAATGACACATTTCAGAGGATATTTTCTGAAAATGTCCAGAGTTCATGCCATATGGAGATCAGCCTTACTTCAAAGGATGGGGATGAGATTAATTTTGAAGTGATGCTTGTCAAGTTTTTAGATACTTCAGGAATAGTCCTGTACTATGGAGTTGGAAGGGATGTAACTGAGCGCAGGAAACTGCAGGAGCAGCTCATTCAATCGGAGAAATTGTCCTCTTTGGGGGAGATAATCTCAGGAGTTGCTCATGAACTGAATAATCCATTAACAGGTATTATGGGATTATCGGAGCTTCTTCTCATGGAACCCGACATTAATTCAGAAGCGAAGCAAGAACTTCAAAAGATTCTCAATGAAGCAAGACGTACCGGCAAAATAGTTAAAAATCTTCTTACTTTTGCTCGGAAATACCCACCTGAGAAAATGCCCTGCCAGATAAACGAGATTATCGAAAATGTATTGGAAATAAGGTTCTATGATATACTCGTCAGTCATATTGAGATTGTAAGAAATATGGATGCAGAGCTTCCCACTACTATGGCTGACCCTCATCAGCTCAGACAGGTTTTTCTTAATATTGTTAATAATGCTTCAGATGCCATGCAGATGACAGATAAAAAAAGAGTGCTGAGAGTGAGTACAGCGGTAAAGGAAGATAAAATTGAAATTGCCTTTGAGGATAATGGTCCCGGTATTCCCCAGAATGCTTTGTCAAAGATATTCGACCCCTTTTTTACAACAAAGGAGGCCGGAAAAGGTACAGGGCTGGGACTTTCTGTGTCACACGGAATTATTACTGAACATGGAGGATCGATTTCTGCGCAGAGTAAGGAAGGCGAAGGAACAAGATTTGTAATTGAGCTTCCCCTTAAACAAATATCTCCCGATTCTAAGAAAAAGAAAATAGAAAAAGCGCTTTGGGATTTACCGCCGCTAAGAGCTTTAGTTGTCGATGATGAGGAGCCTGTATTGAAGTTCATAGAAAAAGCTCTGAAGAATGAAGGGAGTACAGTTGATGCTGCTGAAAGCGGAGATAAAGCCCTGGGTTACCTGATGGAGAATGATTATGACCTTGTTATAAGCGATCTTCGAATGCCTGGTGTTGACGGCTGGAAGCTTTATAGCTGGGTCAAGGAAAACAGACCGCATATTACAAAAAAGCTCGTTTTTATAACCGGCGATATAATGAACCCCGATGTCCAGGCATTTCTTGAAGAATCGGATGTTCTTTACCTTAAAAAGCCCTTCAGCGTAGGGGATTTAAAAAGAATTGTCATAGCCTCTTTAAGGAAACAAAAAGACGACTAAAACTAGTTCAAAGATTGTAACTCTAACGGACTTCACCTAACATCAATAGATTCATTGTTAAAAGAAGGTGATTCCTTCTTAATTTAGACAATTCATCGGCATAATTAATATCGTGGATATTACTACTAAAACACGCCATATTTTCTTTTTCTATGCTTTTACCCTGATTCTGGTACTCTAATGATTTCATTTTAGCACCATAGATTGATCTCTGCCGTATAAAGAAAAATAAAAGATTATCTATATTTGAAAGCTGGTAATATTCCTCTTTTCGAAACCATCTCTTTATTTCTTCATCTTCTAACAGGGATCGAAAGATATTTTTTTTGTTAAAATCCGCATTCTTTAGAACAAACAGTATCTGCTCATATTGATGATTGATTTCAAAATTAATTATATCTTTATCAAAATCAGACAAGATGCCATTTGACTTTTGTAATGACAGCTCCCTGATTCTTTGTAAAACATCAATTATATTTTCTAAATAACCCTCTGCTGATTTATAATAGGAAATCATATCTGAGTTATTAGAAATTTCTTTTTCCAGTTGTCTAATATTAGCAGTAAGTTTTTCATAAATAGCATAATTTGCCGGATCGTCCACAAGGAGTCTTGTAGCACTGGATAAACGATTATAATTCTTATCTATAGTATTCTCTGTTGATTGAAGAATACTATTTAAATAGTTAGGCGAAGCGCCAATAAAAATCGACTTAGCCAGTAAAAATAACAAGATCATTAGAAATGTCTTTCTAAGGAACGCTTTAGCCACTGCATTGAAATTTATCAAATAACTGTCAAAAATCAAGTTAAATGTTCTGGAGCGACTATTCATTGAAACCTGCCTGCTATTACAGTACCGCAGAAGGGACAGCGATTGGAAGTCAACTTACAAATTACTTTCCCCCAGCCATCCCTCTGTACAACTATTTTTCCACAACCCGGACAGTAGGTGTGATTGGCAGGATGAGCAGATACATTGCCGATATAAACAAACTTTAACCCGTCCGACATAGCCATGTCTCGTATTTCTTCCAATTTTTCAATTGGTGTTGGGCATAGGTGACTAAACTTCCAGTGTGGGGAAAAGCGTGTGATGTGCCAGGGAGTATCGGATCCTAATTCGCTTTTTATCCAGGTAGCCAGGTCCTGTAATTGCCCAAGATCATCATTGATGCCTGGGATCAAATTGGTAACTACCTCAACGTGCATTTGCCAGCGTTTCTTGGCACGAGAAGCAACAGCCAGGATGCCTTCCCAATTACGAATATGGGCGATTTTTTTATAAACATTCGCTGTAAAGCCCTTAATATCGAGTCGAAATATATCAAGGTAAGGGCCAATAGTATCCAGTGCTTCTGGACTGAGGTACCCGTTGGTAACATAATTTGTGTAAAATCCCCTGGCTTTTGCCAGCCGGGCACATTCTAAAGTGTATTCAAACCATAGTGTGGGCTCATTATATGTCCAGGAAATGCCCTGACAATGATAGTCTTGAGCCAGTTCTAATGCTTTTTCCGGAGATATATACTCTGTCTGTATAGATAACGGCTGGCTAAGGGCAAACGAAATCTCCCAATTCTGACAACCGGGACATAAAAAATTACACCCCACGGAACCAAGACTTAAAGCATAACTTCCCGGAAGATAATGATAAACGGGTTTGATCTCAATTGGAGCTCTACGCCAGGAGGAAACTTCACCATAAATCCGGCTAAACAGGCGCCCTCCTCTATTCTGTCGGGTACGGCAATAGCCCCGCTCGTCCTTTAGGATTTCACAGAAGCGTTGACAGATATGGCAGCACACGGCTTGATCGGAGAGCTTTTCATAGAGCATTGCTTCTTTAAGCATTACTATAGATTCCTTTGGACCAGACGGATTTGAACCTGCAGGGTGCGCAGTGTACTTAACGACCGAAACATTCAAGTACGGGTAGAAAATATACTACCAGCTACTGTATTTTACCGAAAAAGTTGAATACTCGCCTGAGTACTCCTCGGTTTTTACCTTTACTTCATTAACAATCGCGCCCCGGGGTCCCTTTCTGCACCATCGAATTAGCTTTTCCACATCCTCCTCATCACCTTCGAACACCGCTTCCACATTTCCACTATATGTATTTTTCACCCAACCCCTTACTCCGCATGCCATGGCATGTTCCTGAATAGTGGCCCGAAACCATACTCCCTGTACACGTCCTTTAATTATAATATGTTTTCTTATCTTAGCCATGATAAAATTTGATGATAGAATTCTTATAATCCGGGAACTCTTCAAAGTCAACATGCAGGCCCCCAGTTATAGAGAAATAATATTGTACTCATTGACAAAATGTCGCCACCTTTAATAAAGTGAAAAGCGAATGAAAAGATTATTAGCTTTAATCCTATCTGTGGTTTTTCTCACAGGTTCAGTCTATCTGGTAATACGTATATGCAGGGGCATAAATAAAACCAGGGAATTAAATCAGAATATAATAAGCAATTTGAGGGAAAACAGGGAATCACTGGATGAAATTCGTCAGACCCTAATCTCAATGTCCCGGGATGCGAATGAGGTCAGATGGGCTATTGGAATGCCCGAGAAATCTTATTCAATACTGAAATCCCAGGAAGAAGAAAAGGACAGAAATGACCATGCCCTGGCCTTCTTCCGCGCTGTGGATTTCCTGCATGAAAATAATATTAAAGAAAAAAACAGGATAAAATTCGACAATTTTAAAAACGAAAAAGCTTTACAGGATATCATTCTCCAATATGGTCTTAAAATTGAAGAGGCGGGAGATTATGATTTCTCAATCTATAGAGGTAAGGATCTCTACTTTAAGATAAGCTATAACCCCGATGAGGATGTATATTCCATTGCTTCTTTCTTAGGCGAAAAAAAAGAGGGTCACAATATTAATAATGGTATTATACTCTTCCTGGAATTAAATATAGAGAAGCTTAACAAACACTATCAACTGGCTGCCCAAATGATGCCTGTAATGGAATCCTACCTGAAAAGCGCAGAGGTTCAGAAGTGGATGGCGCAGAAGAATCTTACACTCCGGGGTCCCTTTAAAGGAATAAACCGATACACCTACACTCTGAAAAAGGGTGAAAATAACTTAGTAACCATGGGCATAAACAAAAAGGATTTTACCTTATCAATACAAGGCTCAGTCTATACCACCTTTGAAGAATTTGAAAGTCAATTGATTACAGTTTTAAAAGAACTGGATGCAAGAAGTGAGATTCAGAAGCACCTTGAGGGCATTCAGGAAAATATGAGCGATGTACTCTCAACGGATGCCTTTTTTGATTTTTTACAATCAAAGGATTTAAAGATGCTGGGGACAAGCAGAGAGGATGCTGAATATATCTATTATGATCTCCTTGATGAGAGTGACAATAGAATTGGTTCTTTTGCATTTCAGAAGGGCTTTGGAGAAATCTATATAATGGATAAAGATGATGTTCCCCTGTGTGCATTGAAATCATTGCTGAAGGATATAAAAGAAGTAAAAAAAAACTAAAGCTGCCAGGTAATATCCCACATATAGACGATATTTATCAGACTAAGAATATATCTGCCTTTCTTTTATGTGGATCTCATAAAAAAGAAACTGATTCCATGATCATCACCATAGCAGATGACGAACAAAAAAAATTAACCCTGATCAGTATTCCAAGGGACCTTTATTATAAAGGGAGAAAGATCAATCATATATATTTTTTATGGGGTGTTAATCAGTTATTGAGAGAACTTTCAGATATTACAGGCATAGAGATTAAGCACTATCTTATGATCGATATGTTTGCCTTCATTGATGCGATTAATATTGTCGGCGGGATTGATATAATCCTGGATCAAGACCTCGTGGATCCAAGCTATAAGATCAAGGAAAATGGAAAATGGGACTATTTAAGTTACAAGAAGGGCGCTCACCATCTTGATGGAATTCAAGCCTTGAGGGTTGCCCGATCCCGGAATTGTACTTCGGATTTTTCAAGAGCCAGGAGACAACAACAACTTATTGAAGCCCTTAACATTAAGTTCAAGTCCCTGAGCATTGTCGATATGGGAAGGATCTACGCCCTAATTGGCACTTTAGTAAAATATATAGACACGAACCTTTCCCCATTTGAAATGGCAGGCTATTTATCCAAATTCAGGGATTATCGCGTAAGCTCACAGAATGTACTTGATACATCTAATATTCTCTACTTCACCTACTCGAATATCTATTTAATGAAAAATAAAAATGAAGAACAAAAAAAAGATCCAGTGGGAGATCAAAATAATGGGGCCTACATCCTTCTTCCCAGGAATGATGACTGGAATCTAATACGGTGGTATATCAGGGAATTGATAATGCAATGATTGGTATAATATTAACCCTGCTCAGTGGGAATACCTTGTATATTTGGACAATGGGTGGTCTCGGTCTATAGCGTTAATCGATGACTTTTAATTTTATATGTGAAGGGAATTGGCGGGAGCGATACAACCTGTGTGTTGCTTTCCGGAAGTCTGATTCAACAGCTCTATTAATATCGACAAATTTCTGTGGATTTCGATCGATCAGAGGAAACCATGTGCTCTGCACCTGAGCCATTATTTTGTGACCCTTCAAGAATGTGTGGTTTTTGTCCAATAAGTTATACTCGATCCTGGTAACCTGATCCGGCACAAGCGGCTCTGGTGTCGTGTAACTGTTTCGAAACTTGCTTCGGAAAACATCACCGGCCAGCAGCATCTGATAATCTCCCATCCTTACATTGCTCGTATTCATCCGGCTATTAGTGGCATCTTTCGGGTACACATCAATTAGTTTAACTATCCAGTCCGCATCCGTTCCCGTGGTCGATACATTCAGACTTGCAATGATTGGGCCCGCTATGGTTATATCTTCATTTAAAACATCCGTTTCATATACGAGCACATCGGGCCGATGGGCAACAAATCGTTGATCCTCGACCATCCATAGATGTCCCTGTGTAGTGCGCATCTCAGCCGTATAGGGCACTGGATTAGCAGGATCACTGATAAAGGAGTCAAAAGCCTTATCGGATGACTCAATTGGTGCTGCAAAGGAAAGCTTTCCATTGGCATGAAAATAAAATCTTTTAGTCTTCGCTTCTTTGGGCGGCCAATGGTCGTACGATTTCCACTGGTTCAATCCCGTTTCAAATACCAAAGCCTCCGGCAGCTTTAAATTTCCTTTATCCTTTAAGTAATAATTAAAAAATGGGAGCTCCACATTCTTCCTGAAGTAACGTGCTGTTTTTGAGCTAAAAGAGATGCTGCCGAGCTTATCTCCGTTTAAGCTGGCCCAGCCACCGTGCATCCAGGGGCCCACGACGAGAATGCTCTTATTGACCGGGTTTTTTTTCTCTATAGTGTAGTAAATCCCAAGTGGTCCATAATAATCCTCCGCATCGAACCAGCCGACAACGTTCAGCACAGGATGCCTGATATTATTAAGGTCCTTTAATAGGTTTTTACTTTGCCAGTACTCATCGTAGGTTCCGTGGTTAACGAAGTCGTTCCACGTTGGTATCTGATTGTGAAAAAACTTCTTATTTACATTCGAAACCGGACCGAGCTCAAGAAAAAATTTATATCCATCCGATGTACCGTATTTGAACTGTTTTGCCTTAATTTCAGTGGGGCCCATCCTTATCCGTGCATTCTTTGATGTCCATTCAAAAGCATACATGAGCCTGAATGCCCCGTTGTGATAGTAATCATCTCCAATGAACTGATCCGCAGGAGCCCCCTGGGGTGAGGATGCCCTAAGAGCGGGATGAGCATCGATCATGCCCATTGCCGTTTCCCAACCTGCATATGAAATGCCCCATTGCCCCACTCTTCCATTGTGGTTTGGAATGTTCTTGAGCAACCACCCTATCGTATCATACGTATCGCTGCTTTCGTCATTATCTCTTGGGCTATTCTTTACCCTCTTATAAACCACGTGATGATAAAATACCCCCTCTGATTTAAACCTGCCCCTGACATCCTGGTACACGAATATGTACCCCTCTTGTGTGAAATCAACCGAAGGTCCCAGAAAGGATCTGAAATTATCTGTACCATAAGAGCCAATGCTATAGGGTGTGCGGTTCAGCATAATGGGATATCTTTTGGATGTATCTTTGGGTATGTAAACCTGGGTAAACAATTCTACCCCATCACGCATTGGAATCATGTATTCAGCCTTCGTGTAATTTGCCTTAACATCATAAATCTCCTGGGCTTGAAGAGGAACTTGCAGTGACCAACAGGTAATTACAGATATAACTGCGCACGCTGCACGAGAAATTGCTTTCCCCTGTGTCAATCTCATGGATTACCTGCCAGTGATTGAGTTATCTCTATGGTTGCATAGAATACAAGCTTTTTGAAGGGCAGTTAAAAATGAACATCTAAAAAGCGAGCGAAGGGAATCGAACCCTCGTCACGAGCTTGAGAAGCTAGAGAATATCACTTTTTCAACATATCTCTATTAATTCTCATTAATATTATTCTATACAATATAAATAAATAATCAATTACCAGTTATATAGTGTTATCCCTATATATCCCCATTTTTCCATTATTTTGGCTACACTATTGGTTACACGACTTTCCCTAGCTTTTCCGGCTAGGGTAATGAAAAAGCCCCCGGTTATCCAGAGGCTGTGATATTGGATCTCGTAGAACACGGATTGCTCAACGTATTCAGCGTTACTTTGCCGTGCCCCTCCGTGCCTCGCCACGATTGTTTATAAAGGACCATAAACACGGAATGCCGCTTTTGTCCCGAAGACAATCAAGGCAAGATCCTCACACAGTCCCCAGTTTCCCAGGGGCTAATTTATTATAAGTTATCTTACCTGCCGCTTCAAACGCCGGCGTAACTGTTTCCGCCAGTGGCGCTCAATATACTTCTCTACCCCCAGGTCCTTACAAAATTGCTGGAAGTAGTAATCTGCATTTACAAAATAAAGCCATGACCGCCACTGCTCAGGCAGGTTTGGTGGTATCGACTGTCTCTCCTTGTTCCCCCTTTTTGCGTAAAGGAAATCTTTTATCGAGCCTCTTATCAAGGTTTATTATTTCACATTTCGCCTTGCACAAATCATCAAGTATATCGGCGAAAACTTCATGCTGCTCGTAAACATCAGGTGGAATCCTTGCAAAATGGCGCAGGGCGGAAACTACTAAACGATACGCACGCTCTTTACGCTGGTGCAACAGCTCAAGCTTGTCTTCATCCATGTCTGACTCCTCCAGTACCATCGCAGGCCGTGCAGCATTTTTCGAAAGGTGCGGTTGTTAGGAAGTTCCACTCGCAGTCGCAAAACTTGATCCTTTCACCGCAATCAGGGCAGATTTCCTTAAGGCAACCCAGATGATGTAAGCTGCCGGCCTACACACCGCAATAGTCGAAAAGCTCCTTAGAACGGATCCGGGCCATAAATAATGTACCTTCCTCTACCTTCCTGCCGAGATGGGTGTGAGTGCAGGGATCGCTAAGTTTCTCCTGACCGCACACCCTGAACGTTTTGCGGGGACACAGATTCAGTTCGAGCAATAACCGGTCAATCTCCTCCTGGCATGCATCTTGTGAAAATAGCCCTTAGGTGCCCGAAGGGTAGGAGATCTCCTCCTGGGATAAATACCGCAAGTTTAAACTAAACTTTCTTTCCCTCATTGTGCCGGATCAAGGTTGAGGTATGTTTTTTTCTTCCCTTAAGACCCTGTTTTATCAGTTTGGATGAAAATTTCCCTTGTAAATCAGACCCTTTATAGTTTTTTTCCTGCTATGGTATGATTGTTCATATTTTTTTACATCCCTGACTGCAATTTCCTGAGTTTTCTCTCATTTTCTTGATTTCCCGTCCATCTTGTGATATAAGTCTTACTATCAATAAACTTCATCCTATCCGGCACGGCTTATTTCATTGCATTGCAACACTTTAGGGGCTTTTCGGTCAGGCACTAACTACTTATGAAAGATGCCTTCCATTTTCTCCAAAACGCTGCGGATTTTTGGCAAAAGATTATCTTTTTGAATTTTCGATGCGACTTCCAGAACTCGTTCACATTCATCAATTGCAAGTCTAATATTCAACTTTTTGGGTGTTCCCTCCACATATCGCTGAAAATTTTGAAAATATATCTTTCCGAGCACTTCCTTCTCCAGACATATTCCTTTCAAGGTCATCCCCCACACCTGAAATTCTTCATTAGTCTCCAGAAAAGACCTTATTGAATTTACAATTTCTGATGCATGAGAGATATCTTCATCATAATTGTCTGATCCAAAAATATCTGTTCCAAATATTATCTGATTCTGGTGTTTAACAAAAAAATCATGCCACTGATCCGGGCGTTTTGAAAAATTTTCATACATCTCAGCGCCAGGGGTGAGATCAAAGCTTATATTTTCCCATTTATCAAGAAAGGCTGAAGCCCTCTCTATATCAGCAGACATGAAATAAAAATGAGCAAATATAATACTTAGTTTTGGAAATTTCTTTAAAATTCCATTTAATTCCTTGTATAAAGTCTCTTTCTCAGGATAAGTACCGTCTCCATAAAACCAGTTCCTCTCAAGGGCCCAGCCCGGCACCTTTTCTCGGTCCCAGAATGTTTCGGGATCAGCAACATGAAACAAAATGGGTATTTCTTCTGATTCCATATAGGCATAGTACTCGTCATAGTCGGACGAATCCAAAGGTTTACCAAGACTTTTTCTTACTGGCGTTTTACCTTCAATCATCTTCATTCCATCGAATCCCAATTTAATAAGCCTTTTAGCTTGTTTCGCATAATCCGTCTGTTTATTTAAATCGAGTACAGGATGGTGTAATCCACCAAAAATAAATATACGTTCAGGATATAAAGCCTTCGAAAGAGCGCATATAATATTTTGCGTCAGAGGATCCATAACACGTGTAGATTCTTCTTCTACTGCTCCTGAAAGGCTTAATATATTCATCGAATCAAAATTGCATTTTTCCATGATAGCTAATAAAGTAGTAATACCGTTTTTTTCGTTATAAATATGAACATGACTGTCAATAATTGGCAGATATGTATTGCTTTTTGTTATGGGTTGGGATATTGATAATTTTTCGTCTTTCATTGAAAATTCTTTTCTTTACATATTATCCCATTGTTTACGTGTCCCCGAATGACACCCTCTCGGATCATGGCTACTCTGATTCCGCCTACCGCAAGACCCCCTCCTGCATCACATCATAGGGCATTACCCCTCCTCCTCGCTCCTACGGGCTCATGCACCGGGCCAAATCCCTCTCCCTAACCACCGCTGAAGCTTAAGCTCTGGCCAGCATACACCCCTACCGACGGTAGTTTGACAATAGACTCGACACCGTCCAGGCAATACATCTTCATCAACCGTCATATAATGATTTAACATGACATGTTCGTTATTGTCTATTCGTCCAGCAGCGGGGCTAGGTATATGAGGATCATACAAGCTGTCCGTCGAGGGGGAAGAGTACAGCATCGACATGTTGAATCTCTTGGTTCATACAATGAGGCTGCCTTTCAACGGTACCGAAAGATCGTTGCCAATGAGAGCCAGATAGCTGTTCAGCTGATGAATGAACTTGCCCTGAGCCCAGCCGAAAGCTGTCTTCTCTCACGCCGTATGGCCCGGTGGCTTCAGCGAAAGAGGGAATTTCGAGCGCCCAATCAGATCGTGGTCGAGGCAAGTTCGGGCAGGGAGCGTTTCATCAGAAACGGCAAGGGGCAGGTGGTGAACATAAAGCTCACCCCCTATGAGCAGGAGGATTTGAAGTTTGAGCTTGAGTTTGGCCTGAAGAGGTTGCAAGCAGGCAGAATTGCTTGGATGATTGAACAAGCCTATGATCAGGATGCCTTTCTGAGCATAAGAAAGCTGACCTGGCACACCAATATCACACCTGCATCCCTTCGGGCCAGGCTGGCGAGCTTCAGAGGGCTTGGCATCTACCCGCCTTATCTCGGTCTTTCTCGGAGTGCCCGAAGGGAACAGAGCGTGCTTCGCTCCACATGAGTGTCAAGTTGTTTCTTGAGGCGTATACAGAGACCCAGATTGCAGACAGAACCGGACATTCCTATGAATCGATAGAGAACTACATCAAGGAGTTTGGCACCGTGATGATATTGAGTGAACAGGGGATGTCTGTTCCGATGATCCTCAAAGTGACAGGCCGAAGTACACGCTTGATACAGCTGTTTCCCGCTATTCAATACGGTCGGAAGGTTTCTCCCTGTTTCAAGACTACGAGCCTCTCGGGGTATTTTATCTTGGACCTTATCTCTTCGGGGTCGCCATATGTCCAGAAGCAATTATCCTCGGTAACCTTATAAGTGTTATAGTGCATAGCGATTATGTACTTTGGAGATAAGATTTCAGCGAGCACTGTGAGTGTCCGTGAATGGTGGCATATTGGTAGTAATAGAATTTCTACATCATCGAGCTTGTAATGCTCTTCCAAAAGCACCGTATCTCCTGGATGAAAGATGGAGTGGGCACCTACTCTTACCACATAACCAACACCCAGTTCTAAGTTTAGGCTCACAGCGCCATGATGTCCTCCGTGGATAGCCCTAACCGGTTTTATAGACACCTCTTTATAAGCTATACTTTGACCATAATTCACAGTTCTCACTCTTGCTCGGTCCACTCCGATGCTATCCAGCACAGGTAAACAAATCTCTGGGCAAATAAAAAGAGCATCGGTCCTCTTCAACATGAGCAAGGTCTTAGGAGCTGAGTGGTCTCCATGGTGATGAGTGAGCAAAACGATATCGGATCTCTCCACCTCAGTTGCCCTTAGAGGTAGTTCGTGTTGAAGCTCAAGGTCAATCTCTGAGACGGTTTGATCGTATTCACTCTTGACCTCGATCACGGGGTCGATGAACATCAATATTCCATCGTACTTTATGGCGAAGCCTGCATTGCCTAACCACCAAAGGGTCAACCCCTCGATAGGTCTATTCAACTCCCTCGCTATCTTCCTCGTCAAGGTACCCTCACCTTCTGAATGATATTCAAGCTGATTAACGTCTATGAAAGAATAAGTCAAGAGGGTGCCAAATAATTCTTGATTTTTTTCTTTCACCCTGCTCTTCGCGCCACTTGATTCGTTGAGAAACCTTTAGGCTTGAACTTCCGAACGATCCTATCCAGCTCTTGGCTCTTTCTTTCATAGGACTTCTGGTCTATCCACCGGAACTTCTGCCCACGGCTAAGCATGTAATATGCTGAAGTCAGGATCTTTCGAACGACCTCGAATAGGTGAATCTTCGTTGCTTTCAATAAGAGACAAGAAATCTAGTGTCATGTCACTCGTCATATGTCGGATAAAGCCTTTTTAGTTTTACTCGCGCTTTATCAGTGGTAAATTGCCAGTTAATTCGGGCATCCTTGTTGTTGCGATGATTTTGCCACGCTTCGACCTCCGATTTGACCAAGGAAATATCATCGATCCTTCTGTTCAAGCATTGTCCGTTTAGGACATTGAGCTCAATCTCGGCCATATTCAACCAGCTTCCGTGTTTCGGCGTATATACAAATTCAAACCGGTCCCACAGCTTTTTTGCCTTTTCAGGATGAAAAGCCTCATACAAGGCCCCGGGATTATGCGTGTTCAAATTATCCATTACAAGGATAATTTTTTCAGCCTCCGGGTAGTTTTCCGCTATTTTTTCGATGAAGTGAGCCCATAGTGTTTTTGTCTTTTTTTCCGTTATCTGTACAAGACGTTTTCCGGCCAGCGGCTCATTAGCCATAAAAATATTACACACACCGCAACGTTCATATTCATAATCATGACGCGCAGATTGTCCGGGAAACGCCTGTATCGGCTTGCGTGTCTCTTTAATCAACTGTTTGGGCGATTCATCCATGCACACAATCGGGAATTGCGGATTATACGGCCTTTTATACACATCCAGCACCTTCTCCATATTGGCGACAAAACTGCTGTTTTGGTCAGGAGGAATTATCCAGCCCTGTTTTTTCCACGGTTTAATTTCGTTTTTTTTAAAACGCGCCGTACGGTTTCATAGGAAATATTATCAATATAGTTCAACTCAACGGCACGATCTGCAAGCAGCCTCAGGGACCATCTGGCAAATCCTTCCGGCGGTTCACTACAGCTTAGCGCAACCAGATGGGCCTCAAAATCCCCGTAGGCTTTTTTTGTATAAACACGTTTCCCTTTATGACCATTGAGAGCAACATCAAGGCCCTCCTCGACAAAACGTTTTTTAACCCGATCAATTTTTTTCATGCTGATTTTCAATACACCTGCAACCTGTTCATTTGTTGATCTTTTTGTTTGAAAATCACCTTCGTCGCAGTTAAGCAGAATCAGGGCATTCATGACTTTCTGTGATCTGTGCTTGCCTTTTGATGTTATGCTTTTCAGGTCTTTTCGTTCTTCCTCTGTCAGTGTAATTTTATATCTCACTATAATTCCCTCCCATTGCTCCGAGGAGAATTATACAACATTATTTACGACATTTCAAGCGTGACATGACACTAGCTATAAAATTGCGGGATTTTAGGATATATTGGTTATAAGTCAGGATCTTCACCAGACTGGTGGCATCGATCTTGTCGGTCTTGTTGCCATAGCGCCTAAACCGATTGGTGTTAAGGATGTAGCAGGCTGCTACCCGCTGTACCACCTGATCGTAGAACCAGAACGAAAGCGTGGTGGCTTCAACCAGGATCAGATCCTGCTCCTGAAGCCCGTCTAAAAAAATTCTGCACTGCGGGCCGTAAAGCGGACAATTGAAGGTCCGCAGCCTCCACACTCCATCGACTAACTCTTGCACTGCCACAGTCATGCAGTTACTGTGTAAATCGATTCCGTAATACTTCATCTTCTTCCTCCTTGGTTCTTCTCGAGGGAGGTTTGACTCAAACTGGCCCTTGGCGGCATCATGGATGGTGCCATTCGTCTATTCGGGTTAATTCCGGATTTTAAAATCCGGCTCCAAGTTGTTGGTACGGCAGATGGCTGGACTAAACGTATCAACGGGCTATCATTGTCCCAGAAGTCGACACAGCCATCAGCGACGGTCAATTCAAACCACCCAAGGGGTTGATTGAATTGTGCCACTTCACCATTCATCCGCTAACTCCTTGAGGGCCGGTTGCTTCTCTTTCATAATAACGTATCACAAGAATATGTATAAAAACACTTAAGCCTCCTCTGATAAAAAAAAGATAGAATGCTTAGTTGCGTTACGCCAGGAGACAAAATGAGATAACAGCGACCTAAATTTTCAGATGTAGGATTGACGTGGTTACTGGCTCAAAGAAGTTAATGATAGTAATCGTTGTGGCACACGGAAGGCTTAATAACAATCTTTTTCCCTCTTTTTCTTTACAGAATAAAATTGCTTTTGAATATAAGATTTTTTTGGCTTACTTTTCACACGTTACTTCAATCGAGCAGTTGGCATATAGTTGGATCAAAGATATAAAGACAAGATAAAAAATCGCCAAGCATTTTGTCGCATTTTTCGTAATTCAGTTTACAAAGTAGATTCCCACGGGCAAGCCCGTGGCACTTTCATGATAACTATCTTCAAAAAAATTGATTTGAAATCCCTCTTCGAACAATATAAACTAGCCACTGGGAGAATACCTATGTGTTTTAATAATGATAATCCATCAGCATCATAATGTAAAGGGAAAAAATTCATTCGGAGGCAAGATTTAACACCGGAAAAGCGACTTTAGTCTGGTAAGCTGGGGCTATTGCTGGCCTAAAAGACTGTCGCCAGCCTTTTGCGATTATAACTTTTACTGCCTTTCGCTTACTCAACGAAAATCTTCTATCAGCGTTTCCAAGGCCTCCTCGAGATCCTTGTCATAGATGTATGTGCAGTTTCTCCTAACTTCCCCCGATAAGATTATGTCCCACCTACTTCATTTGGATACGGACATGCCGATGAAGCCCTTGTAGAAGTATTTCTGAATGAGTAGGAATAAGATAATAGGCGTTGTGCTTGCCAGCACGGCTCCAGCAGCTAGCCAGGTCCACTTTATAAAATATTGGCCTTTAAAGTTTAGGAGCCCTACTGCTATCGGCATTACGGAGGGGTCTGAGGCTAAGACGAGACCCCAACCGAGGGTATTCCAGATCCACATGAATTGGAATCCGATCATCGTTATCAACGCGGCTTTTGAAAGAGGTAGAATCATCCTGAAGTAGATGCCAAGCTCCGAGCATCCGTCTATCCTAGCGGCATCATCAATCTCTTTAGATATTGTTAAGAAGAAGTTTCTTAGCACTAATACACAAATCGGTATACCAAAAGCTATGTGGGTAATTATCTGAGCCAAATACGTATTATATAGACCTAATCTGTACATTAACCGGAATAGGGAAATTAGAGACATATGTTGCGGTATGGCTAATCCGGCTATGAAGAGTAAAAAAAAATAGTTATTGACCTTAAAGTTAATTCTGGCAAGCGCGTATGCTCCGAGGGAAGCTACGAATACAGAGGCTATTGCTGAAGGAATGGCGATTATCAGCGTATTATAAAGATACTGTTTGAGCGCGAACCATGCCTCTATATAGTTATCTAGAATTAACAACTCGGGAATAGACCACGGACCTCTGAACGTCAGCTCTCCCTCAGTTTTAAAAGAAACCAGAAATACCGTCAATATGGGAGCAATCCATATTACGCTTAATATGATTATGGCAAGATAAACAGGAACCTTCACCACAAGCTTATTTATTTTTAGGCTTGGAATCATGTATAACTTTATCTCCCCTTCACGATCATGCGCATGTATAGGATTACGAACGGTAGGCTCGAGAGGAGTAATATGACTGAAATAGCGGATGCATAACCCATCTTAAACCTCCACCATCCTATTAGGTATATCATTAATGCGGCAGTTTCAGTAGCGCCTTTTGGTCCGCCTCTGGTCATGGTTAGGATTATGTCAAATGCAGTAAACGCCCCAAGAATTGCCATGGTAACCACGATCGCAAACGCTGGCTTCATCAACGGCAGGGTTATATGCCTAAAGGTCTGCAGAAAGTTTGCCCCGTCAACTCTAGCTGCTTCAAAAATATCTTTTGGCAGACCGCGCAGTCTAGTGAGGTATATCATCAGTTGAAACCCCATCCCCGCCCAAATCGTTGCAGCTATTAATGAGTATAAGGCCGTGTTCGGGTCTCCCAGCCATCCATGAATGAACATTCCTAACCCCATCGCTCTAAGGACCATGTTTAAGATTCCGTATGTAGGTGAGAAAACCCAGTGCAAGATCATTCCAACAGCTACGCCTGAAAGCGCTTGGGGGAGTATGAACAGTATTTTGTATATATTCTCACCTCTAAGCCTCTCGTTTAGCAGCAGGGCTATCAGTAGTGGAATTGTAATGGAGGCCAGTATGGAAACAGCCGCCCATTTAAAGGTATTTACGAACGAGTTTTGAATACGGGTGTCACCCAAAAGAGTAGCAAAATTTGCAAGCCCGACGAACTTGGGTGGACTAAGTGTTGTCCACTTATACAAGGATAAGCGAATGACATCTGCTATAGAATATAGCTCGATCGCATAGAATGCTAAGGGTAGCACGAGGAATAGAGCAGCCTTAGCAGCGTTTGATCTTAACCTAAACACGAAATCACCGAAAACAGGATGGGTTTTAGGTTTCTCGCCCCAACTCAGTAGTAGAACTCTGCCACTAGGGTATCAATGTCTCCAAGTACATCCATAACAGGTGTTGTCAAATCAACAATTAGGTCCAGAAGTACGCCCAGGGCATCAGGCTCCCAGAAGCCCGGTGGCATGTTTATCCCAAAAGCGTATATGGCCTCTGTCCTGACGAGATCTACTTGCCACTTTACGTAGGGCGGATATAGACCAGAGTCAACGTCAAGGTTTACCGGTAGGCCGTGTCCTCCGAAGAGTGAGTGTGCTTTCTGTGCATCCACACCGAGCAGCGTTTTAACCCACAGCTTTGCATCGCCGATATTAGCTGCGTCCGTGTAGATCACCCAGCCGTCAGCGTATATAAAGCCAGGGACAGGAATAGTTGTCACCATTCTAGGCAGGGTGAAGATTCCAAAATCGACGCCCGGAACTAACTCACGGGCCTGGAAGTCCTTTATCATCCATGTATCTCTCATGAGCATTGCAGCGTCACCTCTGGCTACTCTACTCGCCCACTCCGTCCATCCGATCTCCCTCGCGTCGGAGTTGAAGTAACCCTTCTCTGCCCAACCTCTTAGTACATTAGCTGCCTCAACAACGTCAGGGTGTGTCCAAGCTATTTCGGCTTTTTCCAGCTGGTCCCATACGCTTATGCCTTTTAGTCTTGACAAAATAGCGGTAAACAACTCACCATTCTCGGACCCGCCGCTGCTAACCGAGATTGGTGTGATGCCAGCTGCCTTTATAGTCGCTAAGATGTTCTCAAATTCTGCCCACGTTGTGGGTTCCGAGAGATCAAGATCTTCGAATACGTGCTTATTGTAGAAGACAAGCTGCATCAACTGTATGACATGGGGCACGAACATTATTTTGCCGTCGTATGTGCATAACGTCGTCTTTATCCAGGGGCTTGTTGTTTCATCGAACCCAACTTCTTCCCAAAAGTCGGTTAGCTCTATGATGGCTCCCTCTTTCGCTAACGTCACAACCCTGGCTCCACTCCACATGGATGAGACGTCTGGAGGCACTTTTCCAGCGAGCATTGTCATTACCGTAGTCATGAAATCTACCCCTGTGCCTCCTAAGTAGTGGACACTTACGTCGATCTCCGGGTATGTCGCTTTAAATACTTCCATCCCTAAGTCGAAGGCAATCCTGTCCTTCCCCGACCAGTAGTTCATGACTCTGATCTTTTCTACCTTTTCTTCCCTCTCCTTTTGTCCTCCGGCCCATACAGCCATAGATAAGATCAAAAGGGCACCAAAACACAATAATAATACCTTTGATGAGTGTTTCATTTAAAACCTCCCTAATCTAAAATATAATATTAACAAAGGGTGACACCCTTCTTGCCTGTTTAAAAGCCCTTCTCTTAGATGAGCTAAGTAAATATGCATTATGAGCAACTACTGAGCTTAAAATTTCATACATATTATATGTTACCTCATAATTTTGAGTTTATGCGTCTGCTCTATAGTGATTTTGACTATTCGATTCTAATGCCCTTATCCCACCCTAAAGCCAAAGGTAAATTCTATCTTCCACCAGTTAAAAAATCGAATTATACTTGACCACTATTATATTTACCTGTATATACAAGTTATTATAAAGGACAACTAGTACCATGTCAAGACGTTTTTTAAAAATTTTCCACTTATTTTATTTGACCCTCAAAGGGGCTGATGATATTATAGATTAAATAGTATATACTTATTGGTATAAGATCATACAGATATTTTGATGAATAAAAGAAACGCCAAAAAAATTACAATAGATAAGACTATTAGCATTCCTTTTCATGTACAGTTGCTCAGCCAACTGCGCCACCTCATACTTTCCGGACAGCTAGATCCGGGCAGCCGCCTTCCTTCCGAAGCAGAATTAAAGAGCCAGTTAGAAATCAGTAGGAGTACCATCCGCCATGCCTTGAACAATGCCAAAGCGGAGGGTTTAATAGAGCGGGTAACTGGGAAAGGAAGTTTTGTAACAAGTTCACCTAACGTAAAAGCTAAACTCGACCTTATTGGCTATATCACCTTTGGTTTTCGAAGCGATCTGCAGGTCAAATTACTAAGCGGTGCAGAAAGTGCCACCAAAGCTAGAGGGTACGGAATTCTATTTTGCCATTCCAATCGAGATATTAATGAAGAAAATAGGCTGCTCGATCAGTTAATTAAGGACAAGGTCAGGGGTATCCTTATCTGGCCGGCCATGGAGGAGGATAAATCGCGGCGTCTTTTTCAATTGTCCGCTAAAGGCCTGATCCCACTGGTTCTTATGGATAGAACGCTGAAAGGCCTGGAATATGATTATGTTATCAGTGAGAATTATGCCGGAGCTTACACAGCAACCGAATTCCTGATAAAGCTGGGGCATAAGCGAATATCTTTTCTTAGCGAGCCCATTCTCCGACTGATAACTGTGGCAGAGAGATTACGAGGCTACAGGCAGGCTCTAAATGATGCCGGACTTAAACCCCTTGATCCAGTGCTGGTAGGAACTCCAAACCTGGAACTGATGGCTGAAGATATTATTCCTACCTTAAGTGCATCCAACAGTAAAGAAATAGAACAAATAGCTCAGTACCTGGGAAAACCGGATCGACCTACGGCTATCTTCGCCATGAACGATCTGGTGGCTATGCAAGCTCTGAAAGCAGCCAATCTGGCCGGTCTAAGGGTACCTGAAAACCTCTCAATTGTTGGCTTTGATGACATGGATATTGTGGCTCATTTGGAGGTACCTTTAACCACAGTATCGCAAGATACCTCTTATATGGGAAGGCGAGCAGCTGAATTACTCTTTGAACGTGTTGAAGGATACAACGGTCCTCCACGTCGTGAGGTTATACCCGCTCACCTGCAAATACGGGCCTCTACAACCTCTCCTCTTAGCCCCCAGAGTGTTTAGAAAGAACTCTTCCTGTCACATCAGGCCGAAAAAGCTGGAAAATGGTTTTGGAAGCTGTGATATATACAAAATGCTTTGAAACCCCTCAAGGAACCAGCTCAACGGTAAATATCCTGCCACCTTTCACTTTAAAAGCCACAGAGCCATCATTCTGGATTGAGAGCGGCTCGATTCGCTCTTCATTCAGGTTAACCCGATAGGCTTTGGCCAGGGGTTGAAAGAAGCTTAACCTTCCCACTGCTTCTTTTTGATCTAGATTGTACCCGCGGACTATTATCCCCTCATGGCAATCACTGCGCTTCATAGCACTGATGACCAGAGATTCAGCCTTTAGGTTGATCCAGCTTAAGGAATCTGGAAAAGCACCGCTGCGCTTCCATGGAACAGCCTTAACACGGGAGTAATCATCACCCGTAATATTCATTTCCTTAAGTTCCAATCCTTCGTGCGTATCAGCCCGAGTTAAGGTGAGGGGTGAATTGAAGGAGTAGGCTTCCTTGAAAACCTCATGCCAGTCATCTTTATGGGGCAGGATCATGTATTCATATTTGTGAAAGCCAGGACACTGTCCTCCAGGTGTCTCAATAATTGGACCTACCATGGTCCGGCGTGTGATCAGGTCGTCACGGGAGAGCCATCCAACACAGCGCAGAAGGGTCAGAGAAATCAGGACTTCCGCTTCTGTGTCATCCCTGGTTACCTCTACAGCAGGAAGTCCTTTGTTGATGATGGCCAGACCCCGTTCGCCGCTACTTATATCCACAAAGGTTCTCTGGTGCATCATCGGAGTTGGGTCCTCTATCCATCCCTCTGTTCGGGGGAGATCTATATCACGTTCAACCACCATGAAGTGCCCATCTATATACACCTTTTGAGCGTTAATGCCTGTCGGGAAACTAACGCTCAACTTGTGGTCGCGGGCCTGGTTATCCAGTTCTGTCACAACGTAAAGACCGGGCTGCCCTTCATAGAGGGTTACATTAGAAGTGATGATAAGAGCTTCCCTCTTTTCAGATCGAGCCTCTCGATCCTCTCTCAGTCCTTCAGGTATATTTAAGAGAACTCTTATCCTGTAAGAGACCTTGAGGGGACCCTCTTCGATTCGTTCAACGCTAGCTTTACTGTCTCTTGATGTGATCATCTCACTCTTTAAACAGGGTGAGTAGGAATACTCATCCCCTGCATCCTCGACATCATTGAATATATGGAGATCTTTATATCTGGCGCCGGTTACAAGATCATCAACGGTTAAAGATCCGTCTTCACCGATTCTAAAACGCATGAATTCGTTTTCTGCACCTCGCTCTAGAATTCCTGGATGGGTTTTATTGCTGAGCGATGGGTTCCCCCGAACGGCATAGTAGGCCCGATAACCACAGGAGGGGATATCCCCCTGGAAAAGGACATGCACCCGTTTTTTCCTGTTCGGCTTTAAAACCTCCAGGGAGAAATGATCTTCTCTCTTTAGAATTTGAAAAGAAACCTTATTCCCTTGGCCATCCACAAGATAAAACTGTCCAGCCTTTTGATCATCAAAGTCAAAATCTATAAAACCGGAAACCATTTCTTTCCGGCCCCAATTGAGTGGATTGTAAACTAAAAGAGGTGTTCCATTTTGAGAAGAAAAATCAACCTGACGGGAAATGGATCGTAAGCTGTCCCATATAATCGTATTGGCAATCTGTTCTGCCTGGGAGAAGCGAAACCCCATTTCCTCATGAACCTGGTCTATACTGCATCCATAGATATCATCGTGAGGATGATTTTTAAGAAGCCAGCGCCAGGCTGTCCAGAGCAGAGCGGGCAGGTGATTCTTATCAGCATCCCTTTCCATTAACCAGGAAGCTGCAGCCAGGGGCTCGGCGTAACGCTCCAGCAGTGTCTCAACACGATGATTGTTCTGTTTAAGATAGAGGCGGGTGGCATAGACTCCCTGAAGGATCTCAGAGTACCGCCCCCACCTGAACTCGCCCCGGAATCGCTCAAGCCTTCCCTTGGCCTGCTTAAGAACTTCTGTTATATGATCAGAAATGGTTCCCTGACGGATGATTCCTCTTCCTTTAAGCTGTCTGTTGGCAGCGGATATGATCTCAGGAAGCTCTTTTTGTGCTTCCTGGTGGTCTACTCCATTCAATAAAAGGCGGGTGCCTGTTCGGGCAAACGTCTCGGCATTATCGAGAGCCCTCTCTATCCTCTCCAGGGCATATTCCAGGGAAAATTTCATTTGAGACGTATCACCCCAGAATAAAGGATATCCCAGGTTGGAAACGTTATGGTAGCCATGGGGCATCCATATTGCCAGAACGGTTGAACCGTCCGGCGCCTCCCAGAAAAACTCGCTACCCAACCGCTTTCCTTCATTACCCATTCCCCGCCAAAAGATGGCAGATTCAATACCGAATCCCTTCAGTATCTGTGGAAGCTGGGCAATATGGCCGAATCCATCGGGTACATATCCCTCTCTCATGCCACCCCCAAGCTCTTCGGCCAAGCGAAAGCCCAGCATCAAGTTTCGGATCAGCGATTCAGGACTGACGAGAAACTCATCCATGAGCACATACCATGGGCCCACCTGGATCCTTCCCTGTTTTATCAACTGTTTTAATGCTTCCTTTTTCTGGGGTCTCACCTCAAGGTAATCTTCAAAGACCAACATCTGGCCATCAAGCATATAGGTTGTGTATTCAGGCCGACCTTCGAGCAAACGAACAAGGCGGTCTATCAGGCGAATAAGTCGGGCGCGGAACTGCTGAAAGGTGCAGTACCAGGCACGATCCCAGTGGGTGTGGGGAATTATAGTTATATGTAATTTTTTTTTTATGATCATAAGTCTCCTTCTCCTATTTTTTATAGTCGGCCTTTCCTCTACCGACTGAAGGTGGGGAAAGGGGTTTTAAAGTTCAATCCGCTGCCAGTGGACAGTGCTGGAATGATTGATAAAACTTATACAGCTTATACTGTTGTGGTTGAAATAAAAAGAGGGAGTCATTACCCAACCGGTCTGTCAGCCCCCAGCAGAAAATACAAGACCTCCCTACGGCTGTAGAATTCAGTCCACTGCATGAATGAACCCACTACAGGAATATCTGAAATATCCTCTACCCTGGTTCTACATCTTCGTCCTGCATCGATTCCACACAGAGGAACTGAGAAAGGGTTAGAGTGTCAAGCTTCTGCTCGTTCCACAGCAAAAGGCTTTCCCCCATTCTCATGTAGAAGGGATGACCACGCAGATCGATCAGAATGGTGGACTGGAAGAGGGCGCGGACGTATAGGCGGAACCTGGTTTTAGCGCAAAGCATACTTTTGATGCGGGGTATCTCATCCCTATACCGTTGACTGAAATTTTTTCTATGCACCATTTTAGCCGGCACTAGAAGCCCGTCAAAAAGGAAGAGGTCCCCCTTGCGCTTTGTATTCTATCTCCAGGAACATGTACTAGTGGATCTCATTACGTTCCAACCAGAGAAAAAATTCATCAAAACAAGGGGAACTGCAGTTCTTATCAATAACGATCCTTTCCTTCCCCTCCTGAAGAACGGTATATCTTACTCGGTTGCCGTCGGCGTCTATAATTTCCAGATCCCGTGTGCGGGGGAGCAGCTCAACCTCGGCAACGGCCCCTTTTTTGAAAGAGGATAAATCAAGGGAGGACTGCTGTCGGAGTTTAAGCCATAACATATCTTTGAGACTGTCTTTAAAAACACCCTTATCCTTGATAATTCTCTTTGCGCCGGCTGCAACACTGCGTATCTTCCTACTCTCCACCGGGGAGGAAACGGCAATGGCCTCTTCATTAAAAGCTGCAATTCAATACAGACCTTCCTCTGCTATAGCAATACAACCGTCGCCTTCAGCAGTTGCCAGTTTTTGATCCATGTTGTACACCTCGACTGTGAATCGGCCGGCTGCCAGTGGATTCGCCTTAGGATTCCAGGTAATTTTCCAGGAGAACTCGCGGCGCCGCAGATCCAGATGACCCTTGATTCGTATTCCATGATCCGTGGTGGCAAAGGTTCTTCTTTCCTGGATAGCCTGAATCACCCGGGCTTTGTCGATAGGTTCCTCAAGCCATAATCCGGTCAGATCGCAGCCCTTCTCTACCAGTTCGTGGGCGTCGCTGTTGCCTATAGCCGCCAGCGGATAGCCAAGCCGCAGATACTTCGCATAGATCTGTAAGAATGGAATCTCCAGGGCAGTTTTGTAGCGGTATCTGGCCTCTTTAGCCTGGCGAAATAGAGCGCCATTGATCACCTCAACACCCGCGCATGAAGGAATAATCCGTCGATGCCACTCATTTGCTTCCGGGGAGGGATGGTTTAAAATTTTGGTAGCGTCACATTGAGTGAACCCACATAGAACAATAGTCCTGACACCCTGTTTCCAAAAACGTAGTTGTCAGTTCAATCAATAAAAAACGCCATCGTACTGATTGAAGGACCACACTTTTCTGTTTTTATTCTGCTGAATAACCTGTTTTAGTCTTTTTTTTAGCCTTGCTCATCATATTAGGGGCTCCGGCGCCTTGAAGAGCATGGATGTCCATTCCTTTTTGCCTTCTTATCTAACGACTTCCCTCATTTTACCCGGTCGCTGGTTCTAAACACGGATCGAATCCGTTGTAGTAATAGGCAAGCCGGATCTTTGTAGCATTCAAAGCGCCTTCGATACTCCACTTTCCCACGTTGATCCGCATGTTGACCGTGCGCATCACTCGCTCCACCAGGCTAACCGTTTTCCCTTGTAAAAAATGATAATGATAGGCAAAGTTATAATTCCAGGTGGGCGAAAAGCGTCCCTGAATCGAGGAAAAAGGGTATCAAAGCGCTTGAGCCGTATGTTCGAGGGTAGCACATGTGAGATCCAATAGTAAAGTGTAAATGGAAAAGGGAATTCCCAGTGGCTAGGAAAATGCCTGCTGAAGGGCAGCGGACAAATGCTTGAGGACAGAGTGAGCCCTGAGCAGTAAGAAACGAGACCGAATGTCATTTAAGCGAAGCTGGATCGAGCCCCGGTGGTGGCCGACCGATCTTGACCAA
>JAUWZD010000009.1 GCA_030615505.1 Spirochaetales bacterium
TTAGCGGTCGTAAGACCCTTGACAAAGCCTCTTTCAATACACTTTAGCAGCATCGTTGCAGTAGCAACGGTGCTGAGTGCTCTTTATACGAAGCCAGAATAATCTGAGGAATTCCTACAAAATAATGTGAGACTCTACAGCAGTTGAGTTCAATCGTTTTGCTAAGTGGTGTATAAATGAAAGCACTTACAAACATACCATTTGAATTGGATGTAGATGCTCTCCTGAAGAAAGAACATGTGAAAGCTAAGATCGGGGATGCGAAGGAGTTAGAAGCCCTATATTGCTACCTATGGTAAGGAATTGGATCAGATCGTACTTCAAGGTCGGGGTGGGGATTATCTAAAACAATTTTGGCTGGATAGTATTAAAGCAGCACTCCTCGGCATTAGCTTGAGGCACCTGAAGACCTACCTGGGCCATAAGTATAACCTCGGTAGGACATCTACTATGAATCCAGGCTCTGGTGACTAAACTGTGTGGCCAATCGAACAGCAGAAACAGTTTAATGCGGGAAGCAAAACGGAGATTGAATTATCCTTAAAAGGATATAGAAGCCTAGATAAGACTAGGATTCATGCCTTATTCAATCCTAAAGGAGCAATATTATCCACGATTCTTCTGTCGAATGAAAGAACGACGAGGTCAGGATAAATCTGAAGAAATTCAAGTGCAGTAGAGAGGTGTATGGCATCTAGATTTCTGATCGGCTCGATGGGAAATGCTTGGGCAGCCCTTTTTCTAATTGACGAATTGATTTCAAGATAAGCCCAACTAGTTAAATGCTCCGCAAAAAGACCTTTGAGCCTTTGATGTTCTCCTATATCTATTATGCCTTCTGTTTCTGCTCTGATAAGCGCTCGCCCGGTTTCGATAATCGATAAAACAGAAGAGATTATTGTTTCGTACTTGTTTATTTCATTAATGACCCCATGAGAATCAGGCTCACCAAAGAGCCAGGAAAGGATTGCTGAGGTTTCAATATAAAGTGCACTCATACTCCCCTATCCTGACTGAGCAAACGACCAGCCGTGCCTTTCTTGAGCTTTATTCCCGATTGTGTGCATCGTGTTTTTCTCTTTTTTGGTGGAATAAGCCAGCCCTCACGTGTCCAATCTTTCATCAAAGAACTCTCTTCATATATCAAGTTTTTGATATCCGGCTCTTTGAGTTCAGCGACCACTGATCCTCTATCGGTCACAAGGATCAAAGCCCCGGCTTTGACATCTCGCAAGTAGGAACTTAAATTGTCTTTCAACGCTTTGATACCAACAGTTTTTATCTCTCTCATAGTTCAAATATAGCTACTTGTAGCCACTTAATCAATAGGATTTACTATTATGATTATGATTTGAGAGAAAGCGCCGTTTCTCGAATACAGTCCAGCAGCTAAAATATTTGTGTCTATAACCACTACTAATAATTCAGTCGTTCCATCCAGTTTTACTATGATTCGCACTCAAGTGGACGAAGCTTTCGTTTACAGGGATGGGGCAATTCTCACCAGTCTGTGGTTTAGTATCCGATATTGCAGAATCGTCTATTCCGTTATACTTTTTATAAGTGAAAGGAAAATAATATGAGGAAAATAAAAGTAGATGCAGATATGTTGATCTGGGCACTGTAAGATCACAATTTTGAAACACACCACTATTTCGATTTAAAAACAGGAGAGATCTTACTCCTTACTGATTTTGATATGCCGGAGGAAGATTATGCAGATGAACTTAAGGAAAGTATTAAGGCTGAATTACTCCCTCTTCCAGAGGAAAGGGTTTCAAAAAAGAAGAAATATATACTCAGTAAGAAACAGATTGAGTATTTATCATATGCCTTTGACCTTATGTACGATGAAATTATAAACGATATAAAAACGCTTTTTATTGTGGAAATGGAAGATTATGGAGACTTTATCCAATATGCTTATGAAGGCCTCGACTTCCTTATAATGTATGAGCTAAAATTTGATGGATTTGATGAAAGTCCGCAGGGTGAAATGATGGGAATTGGATCGTTCTCTACTAAAGAATGGTTTAAGCTGTATAATAAGCCAAGAAATCACCATCCATTTTTTTGGGATATGAATGAAAGATTGAGTTTCCCGGCAAATAGAGAAATAACAGTGTATTATGCTATCATACCTTAAAATCTTGTTATTTTAGCAAGAAATTTTTAAAGTCCAGCGCCCGAAAATGTTTTGTTGGATTTTAGCGTGTAAAAATCAGGTTGCGGATGTAATCTGCGATGGGATTTATAAGATAATTAATTTAGAGGGCTCACGATGCTGCTCCAATTATTGAGAATTCCTCGGTTAAAAACTCAAGTCCATAGCAGCAGTTTTTTTCAATTATATTCTCGATCTTCTAGATTTTAGGAAGAAACATTTCCCACATCTTCGTGAACTCATTGTTATTATTATCACTAAAAACAAGCTGACTCAGAAAGACGTCTCTTTCTGAGGTAATTGATATTTTTTGCTTGCTCATGGATTTTATTTGCTGCTTGACATATTCAGAAATTTGACTTAATTTAATTTTAACGTAATAGGTTAATATTTGGCAGGAGTAATATGTCGAAGAGGAATAGCCATACGATTGTTAGGGATAAAATCACAATCCAAAATGAGCGGGTAAACAATCGCAGGAGCGATCAGCACGCTGCTCACAGAGGGGGCAGGGAGAAGGATGATAAATTCCTTCGTATCGGGGAGCTTGCTGAAATGGCAGGTGTTACCGGACGAACCATTCGTTATTACGAAGAACTGGGATTATTAAAAGCTCCGGAGCGCCGGGACACGGAACACAGAAGATACGCTCAGAAAGATCTCCTCTATCTGCGAAGAATTCAGCAGCTCAAGAGCTACGGGCTCACCTTAAGTGAAATTAAGGAGATCATAGATCTCGCTCAAGTTGATCCTTCAGGAGAAAAGAGACGATTGAAGCTTCTCACGCGATACAGCGAAAAATGGCGGGAGGCCATGGAGCGCAAGAGGCGCCTTGATGAATATATCAAAGAACTTGAATGGCATATCGATCAGCTTGAAAAAGTCGGTAATTTCCAGGCCTGTCCCGGTGAGGAATGCAAGAAGTGTAAATACACAGGTATCTGTAAGTTTGCCAATTTGAATAGTAAAACAGCCCTTTGATAAGGAAAAAACATGAAAGCAGCGGTTCTTACATCGCCTGAAAACATTGCAGTTAAGGAAGTGGAAACTCCAAGCATTCGGAGAAATGAGATACTTGTAAAAGTAAAATATTGCGGCATATGCACACTTGAGCAGCGCCTGTTTATAGGTGCTATGAAGCTCTATTACCCAATTATCCCCGGTCATGAGGCATCGGGAGAAGTCGTTCAGGTTGGCGAAGATGTTCAGTATGGAATTAAGCCAGGTACGCGGGTGGCTTTAGATTTAATAACTCGCTGCGGGGAATGCTACTTTTGCAGAAAGGGTCAGTCAAATATGTGTCTCAACCGCTTTAAGAAAGGCCGGGGAGTGTTGGGAGGATTCGGAGAGTATCTGGCTGCAAAATCAACCCAGGTTTTCCCCATTTCCGATTCACTCTCTTATCAGGAGGCGGCTCTAGCCGAGCCTGTTGCCTGCTGTATACACTCATTAAAAAAGATTAAGCTTTCCTTAGCGGATGATCTTCTCATTATGGGAGCTGGACCCATGGGGCTTATTCATCTGCAAACAGCTCTCTGCATGGGTGTGAGGGTTTTCGTTTCTGATCCTGATAAAAATCGCCTTGATAAAGCCATGGAACTTGGAGCCTATATATCAATAGATCCTTCTAACGAAGATCTCACCGGGATCGTTAAGGAGCATACGGAAGGCAGAGGCGTAGATGCCTGTGTGATCACTACTCCCGCTCATGAGGCGCTTAAGCCGGCTTTTGAGGCTATTTCTCATGCGGGCAGGGTAAATATTTATACCTCATATAATAATAAGCCTGGCCTGCCTGTTGACGCAAATAACCTGCACAAGACAGAAAAGCTCGTTACAGGCAGTGAAGGTAGAACTGAAAATGATTTCCTGCAAGCAGTACGCCTGCTTTCCTTTGGCAAGTTGAATATTAAGACCCTGATCAGTTCTACCACCTCTTTTGACAGTATTGAAGAGGGAATGAGAGCAGCAATGAGCCGGTCTACCTACAGGGTCCTTCTCGATCACGAGGCTGGCTGATGATTTTGGTTTTTGACATAGGCACCTCAGTTGTCAAGGGAGGGGTCTTTGGCATGGATGGGGCTTTAAAAGCTAAAGCAGAGGCGCCGATAAAACTCCTCGAGAGTGAACATACTTTACATAATGAGTCTGACACCGGGTGCTGGATATCATCCCTTTCCCTGGTCACCGCACAGCTTGAGATCCGAAAGGAAAAAGATCTTGATGCAATTGTTTTGAGCGGAAACGGGCCAACCCTGGTTCCTGTGGGCAGTAACGGAAAGCCCTTGGATTATGCCATGACATGGATGGACAGGCGCGCTATTGAAGAAGCAGAGTTGATCGCAGAGGTAAGCGGCTTTCATATTGATCCCAGCTTCAACCTGCCCAAGGCTTACTGGATATTCAGAAATAAAACGCAAGTTTACGATAAAACTGAAGCCTTCCTTTCCTGTCCGGAGTATATTGGTTTTTTTCTAACTGGAAATGCCTGGACAATTCTACCCTCTCCTCCCTTTACCCGTATTATTTGGACACCTGAATTAGTCGAGAAACTTGGCATGAGCCGTGAGAAATTTCCCTCATTTATAAGACCCGGTGAGACAATGGGAAAAGTACGCAAGAGAGCTGAGGAGCTTACAGGGATACCTGCCGGTGTTCCGGTTCTTGCAGGGGGTCCTGATTTTATTATGGCTCTCCTGGGAACGGCAACCGTGTATCCGGGCAGGGTCTGTGAACGAGCCGGCACTTCTGAGGGCATAAACCTCTGCTCCGATAAACTCATAGAAGATAAGAGGCTCTTAACTCTGCCCCATATAATAGAAGGTTTTTATAATATCTCAGGAATCATTTCTACCTCCGGCAAGGCGCTTGAGTGGTTTAAGAATATAACAGGCAGGGAAAAACTCGATTACGAGACCATGTTTGAGGATATCTGCCAGGTTCCTTCCGGATCCAAGGGACTCCTCTTTCTTCCGTATCTTGCCGGTGAAAGAGCCCCTATATGGGATCCGCTGGCAAGAGGAGCATTTGTGGGTTTAACCTTGAATCACGGCATGAAGGAAATGACTAAGGCAGTGGTCGAATCTGTAGGGTACGCTATTCGTGATGTTATTGAAGTGATGGAAGAAAATGGTTGTGCAATAGAAGAGCTCAGGGTGACAGGAAGCCAGGCAAAGAGTCCGCTCTGGAATCAGATTAAGGCGGATATTTCAGGTAAGCAGGTGCTTGTCCCTGAATTAAGCGATTCTGAGATAGCGGGAGGCCTCTGTATAGGCTTATACTCCCTTGGCCGGTATAATTCCCTTGCAGAGGCATCTGACAGCTTGGTCAAAATAAAGAAAGTTTATTTTCCACAGCCTGAAGCCAGGACTGTCTATGATAATCTCTTTAAGCTGTACCGGGAATCTTACAGAGGCCTGAAGAATGTCTTTAAACGAATTCCTGAAATAGAGACTTAAGGAGGAAATATGAGCCCGGGAAAGAAAATGAGGATGAACTCGATTTTTCGTAAAGGAAATGGAAGATCTGTGATTGTCGCGCTGGATCACGGCGGAATTGCGGGACCCATAAAGGGAATTGAAAAACCGGGACATGTTATCAAATCATGCGTTGAAGGCGGGGCTGACGCCGTTCTTACTACCCGCGGAGTTGTCAAAGCAGCGATTGAGCAGTGGGATCGAGAACTGGCTCTTATTTTAAGGCTTACCGGGGGCTTCACCGTTTTAGGAGGAAAATTTGAAGAGGAGATGATATCCAGCCCCGAAGCAGCGCTCTTCTTTAGCGCAGCCGGAGCTGCGGTGACTGTGAAGTTTGGACACGAACGTGAGGGCGAATTTATAAAGCAGGCATCCCTAACCGCGGATTCATGTGAGCGCTGGTCCATGCCCCTGATGGTCGAAGCCATGGCCAGGGGTAAGGATCTTAAGCCCATAGACTTAAGAGGTGTTAAACTGGCTGTAAGGGCGGCCCAGGAGATAGGTGCGGATATAGTAAAAAGTTATTATACCGGAGATCCTGGCAGTTTTAGAGAGGTGGTTGAGGGGTGTCCGGTCCCGATTGTCATTCTCGGTGGAGAAAAAACTGAGAACCTGGAAGATGTTTTTAGTGATGTATATCATTCTCTTCAGGCGGGAGGCGCAGGCATTGCTATTGGACGGAATATCTGGCAGCATGAAAATGTTAAGGCCATGATAGAGGCTATGGTGGGCCTGGTTCATGAGGTGTGGAGCGTTAAACAGGCGTTGAAGCACGTCCAGAGTTAAATGCCTTACCTCTGCTTTGCTTCGAATTTCTTATGGGTAATGATACTCGGTCTCTTCGGCCCCTCCCTTCCGGCTATCATCAGGGATCTCGACATCAGCTATGCCAGGGCAGGGCTCTTTTTCACATTCTTCTCTTTAGGCTCTCTTTTCGGCACTACTTTAGGCGGTATAGCAACAGATTATGTAAACAGGAAATTTCTCTACACCGGTGTAGCAGTCCTATTAGTTTGTGGCCTGGTCTGCATCGGTTTCGCCCCTTCATATCTGCTTATTCTTCTTATTATATTCCTATTAAGTCTCTTCGGGAGTCCCTTAGGCTCAATAGGTCAGAGCATAATGCTCGATATGTTCCCGGAAAAGAGGGAGAGCTATCTCACAATTATGACCTTTTTTGCAGCATCCGGAAGTTTTTTAGCCCCACTGCTCGTTTCTTTAAATTATACCGCCCATCTCTCCTGGAGGTGGCCCTTTATGGAAACAGCATGTTTGATAGCACTTCTAAGTATCTTTATTATATTGACTAAGATTCCCACCGCCAGGGCAAAGAGTGTAAGAAGGAAAAATTTCTTAGAGGTACTTAGAAACCCGAAAGTGCTTATAAGCTCTATTCTTATCTTCTTTTTGATGGCCACGGATGTAGGCTTTCCCTACTGGTTAGCGGAGTATTTTAAATCGGAACTTAATGTCAGTATAAAGCTTTCCAGTGCGGTGATCAGTATATTTCTAGCCGGAGTCATTTCGGTAAGACTTCTTATTACGCCATTGTTAAAGATAAGAAAACCGAAAGATATATTGAAGACCGGTTTGCTGCTTGCCATGGCCAGCCTGGCAGTCTTCCTTACTATCTCAACTGTATCGGTAAAAGTGGCGGCCGTGTTCTTCTTCGGTTTTGGCATAGGTCCGGTCTTTCCCCTATTAATGGCCAGGGGAACTGCGGCCTTCCCGGATCAGCCCGGTACAGTTACCGGGGTCCTCTTTGCATTCCTCTCCCTTGGCGGCATAATTTTTCCTCTTCTACTGGGCATTCTTGCTTCGAGATTTGGATTAGCGCAAATATATCTCTTTCACGGGGTGATCGTGCTTGGATTATTTATTACCGAATCAACTCTGTCACGCAAATGATTTGCAGGCACATCATGAATGCATGCAACGACCTCAGCGGCAATGGAGACTACGATCTCTGCAGCCGTGTCGCCGCCTATATTGATGCCCACCGGGGCAAAGAGGTATTCCGGCACAGCTAAGCTGTCTTTCTCAAGGCGCTCGAGGGTTGTTTTTACTTTTTTACGTGAGCCGATAAGACCGATATATCTGAAATCACCTGGGATTTCCAGAATCTGTTTCAGAACCGTATAATCGTGCTCATGCCCGTGGGTAGCGATAAAGGCGAACTCTGAAGCTTTAATTCTCTCTTTAACAGGTGATAGATCGTTATAATCGCCTATTACAACGCTTTTTTGCGGGCCCTCTACAATTTTTTCCCGGACTTCCTTCCGGGAATCGAAAACAGTTACGTGAAAACCCAGGGATACTAAGATAGGAGTGAGAGCCTGGCCGATATGCCCTCCCCCGAAGAGCATGAAAGATTTTACGCCTTTAAGATACTCTAAAACCAAAGTGGTCCGGCCCCCGCACTTCATTCCCAGTTCTTTAAGGTTGTACTCGAATATCTGATTCTCCCCGCTTTTAAGAACCTTACCGGCTTCCTCAATGGCCCGATGTTCTAAAGCGCCGCCGCCGACTGTTCCATAGGTCTCGTTATTATCAGTCAGAAGCAGCTTAAAGCCCGGTTTGCCAGGAGTACCCCTGCTGGATTTTACCACTGTGATCTGAACCACGTTCATGCCGGATTCCAGCAGCTCGATGCACTTTCTGTAAATGTTCATGGCGTTATTATTAGGTCTTCATCCTTATGTCTTCTTGGGCAATTCCTTAAAGGCACTATCGATTCGCTCAAGCGCCTCATCAATATCCTTTTCTGTGTTCCCGGCAGATATGAAAGTCTCTTCGTATGCTGAGGGTGCAGTAAAGAAAAGGCCCTTATTAATCATGCTCATATACCATTTAAGCCATTGATCTTTGTCGTTTACTAAGGTCTCACGGTAATTCCGGGGTTTCTTCTCCATGAAAAAGACAGTCAACATGGGACCAATGCCGGCCGGCACGGCGCGAATACCGTGGCGACGGATGGAATCCTCGATTCCTTTTCTAAGCTTTTCGCCCATACGATCAGTATGCTTGTATGCTTCCCTGGTCATGACCTTGGTGAGACAGGCTAAGCTGGCGGCCATCGATATTGGGTTGGCATTATAGGTCCCGAAATGAATCACCTCGCCCAGTGGATAGAACATATCCCAAAAATCTTCCGTCGCTCCGAAAGCAGCCAGGGGCAGTCCCCCCCCAAAGGCCTTGGAGAGGCATATTATATCCGGCCTTACACCGGTTACTTCCGTACCGCCGCCCGGTGCCAGCCTGATTCCTACTTTTACCTCATCGAAAATAAGCACCACATTATAGTGCCTGGTAATCTCACGAACCTTTTCAAGGTAGCCTTTATCGGGCAGGCACATACCGAAATTTGCTACGATGGGTTCCACTATGAGGCAGGCCACTTCACCGAGGTTTCGGTCAAGACAGCTTTTAAGGGCATCGGTATCATTCCACGGAACCACAAGTGTATTTTTAGCCGTATCGGGGAGGATTCCGGCGGATTCGATTACCGGGGTCGGGGCCCAGGCCGGCCCCATGTGCGCCGGCCGGTGAGGCTTATCGCTTATTAAAACAGCATCATGACAGCCGTGGTAACAGCCCTCAATCTTGATTATCTTGTCTTTTCCTGTGTATGCCCTGGCCAGGCGCAGTGCATACATGGTGGCCTCCGCCCCGGAATTGGCAAAGCGGAAAAAGCGCATGGAGCTGTATCTGCGCAGTAGCTCACGCAGCAGCTTTTCAGTGATTCTACCCGGTATGCCGAACATACTGCCCTTTTCTGCCTGTTCTTTAATGGCCCGGTTAATTTCAGGGTGTGCATGACCGGCGATAATGGCTCCGTAACAGTTGTTGAAATCAATATACTCATTTCCGTCCACATCCCATATCCTGCCTCCCTTGCCTCTTTCTACAAAGAATGGATATGGTTCATAGTAACGGAAAGGGCTGGCAACCCCGCCCTGTATAAGATCGGCCGCTGAGGCGTGCAGCCCGGCGGATTTAGGTGTTCTCTTACGGAATTCATCAAGAATTGCTGGTAAATCCGACATTGGGACCTCCTTTTCTGGCGTCTTCGTTTAATTGAAATTTTCTTAATATTCTAATATCTTCAATTAGTGTGTCAATCATATTTTAAGGTAATAATTCTCACTATTTGGAATCTGATTGAATAATCTATTTAGAAATAATTTGATTTCCTGATCCAACTAATTTATAATAATTATCATATCTATTCTCAAGATTGTGGAGCAATGGATAAGTCCCTTTCATAAGGGATGTTGTTGCTTCAAAAAAAGTTAAGGAGGGATGTATGGGCACGAATATGATCGAAATTGTCGTGATCATCCTCTATTTAATCGGCATGATCGTCATCGGTGCGGTGCTTGCCAGAAGAATCAAGAGCAGCGATGACTATCTCGCCGCAGGCAGGAGGATGCCTATGTGGCTTGTTACCGCCACCCTGTTCGCCACATGGTGGGGTGGTGGTACGGTCTTAGGTGGTTCCGGCGCAGCCTTCTATGACGGTTTCCATGGGGTTATGTATGATCCCTATGGAGCGGGCCTTACCCTGATTCTGGCCGGGCTCTTATTCATGAAGATCATCCACGATGCTAAGGTAAACACCGTGGCACAGTTTTTTTCCTGCCGCTTTGGCCCCTGGGCGTCTTCCTGGTCGGGTATTCTCATGGTGCCGACCTACTGCCTATGGGGTGCTGTCCAGCTCGTAGCAATCGGAAAGATCTTTGAGGTGGTGCTGGGATGGCCTTATGCATTGACTATCTTGATCGGAACGGCCATTATCCTCGCCTATACCTTACTGGGAGGTATGCTGGCCGTTGCCTGGACCGACTTTTTCCAGATTCTAATAGTACTGGCGGGGTTGATCATTATTCTGCCCCTGTCTATCAATCTGGCAGGTGGATGGAGCAAGGTAGTTGAAGCCACGCCAAAGCATTTCTTTGCAATTTTCCCGGCCAAGGGCTCGGAGATGGCGCCCCCGGACCTGGGCGGCTGGCTGTGGTGGATCAGCGCAATACTGGGGGTCGGCCTCGGCTCACTGGCCTGTCCTGATCTCTACCAGAGAGCGATTGTGGCTAAAACCGGTAAGGCGGCCAGTAAAGCGGCGCTTACAAGCGGTGTAGGCTACTGGCTGCTGGGCGTAATACCCGTTTATCTTGCCTTTGTGGCCATAGCCCTGATCGGCCAGGGTGTCCTGGATGGGGCTGCGATAGAAGCGGACAGTGAAAAGATTGTCCTGCTCTTGACACGGGCTGTTCTTCCCCCCGTGCTATCCGCGATTTTTATTGCTTCACTACTTGCGACAGTCATGTCATCCGGTGACTCTGCAATGTTTGCTCCTGCAGCCATTCTTTCCAATGACCTCTATAAGCCGCTTTACGAGAAATCGGCCAAAAAGGCACTATCCGATAGTGGTCTGATTCTCTCCACGAGGGTCTCAGTAGCTATCATTGCCGCTATTGCGCTTATCATCGGCTTCTTCTACGCAAATATGTATGACCTTTTAATCGTAGCTTTTGAGCTTCTCTTTCACATGCTTTTCTTCCCGCTCATCCTGGGCGTCTACTGGAAGAAGGCCAATGCTCCGGGAGCTATCTCGGCTATGATCACAGGTTTGGTACTCTCAGTCGGCTGGTTCATCATTGCAGGTTCCCTGTTCCCTGAGCCGGAGTGGTTATCCGTTTTAGGCCCCGGAACAACAGGCGGTGTTGTGATGATCATTGTCTCTTTAGCCACTCAGAAGAGCCATCCGCCCAAAGCCCTGGTATCTTCGGACGGCAAGTTCCTGAAATGGTCTGACCTGCCCAGCCCTTTAGCGGGCAAGTAAGAGACTGCTGGGGGGGGCATAACATGTATGCGGTTACAGGCAAAATACTCACTGTAAATCTGAAGACTAAAGGACTTCAGGCTGAAGATATCCCGGAGCGGATGTACTTAGAGTATCTGGGCGGATACGGCTTGGGCGCAGCCCTGCTTATGCTTAGAGCGAGGATGGACCCTGCCGCCGATCCACTGGGCCCGGGAAATATCTTAGGGTTTGCAGCCGGGTATCTTACCGGAACAGGCGCATACATTGCCTCCCGTTTCATGGTATTTGGAAAATCCCCATCCACTCAAGGATGGGGAGATTCCAACTGCGGAGGTTTCTTCGGTAAGAAGATGAAGCAGGCCGGCTTTGATGTAATCCTGTTTACAGGAACCTCTACGGAGCCGGTTTATCTGCTTGTGGATCAGGGATCCCCCCAAATCCAAAAAGCTGACTGGCTCTGGGGAAAAGACTGTTATGAAACCGAAGACCTCCTGAAAGAAAAGCACGGTAAGGACTGCGAGGTGGCCTGTATCGGCCCTGCGGGGGAGAAGCTTTCCGCCGTAGCCGGTATCTCCACAGATAAGGGCAGGTTTGCAGCCCGCTCCGCCCTTGGTGCGGTAATGGGATCCAAGCGGGTTAAGGCGGTGGTCTTGAAGGGCGATAATTCGATAGACTTAGCAGACCCGGAGCGAATGAAAGAATTGAGAAAGGAGCACCTGCAGGTCTTTAAAGTGGACCTGGGGAAAGACCTTTCTACTTACGGTACCCCCGTATTTTATAAGGATTACCTGGATTCTGGAGACACCCCGGTAAAAAACTGGTCCTCCTCTATAGAGGAGCTGAGCGGCAAGCATATGGATGCCGAGCAGGTTTTAAAATACCAGCAAAAACGCTACGCGTGCAGTGGCTGTCCTATCGGATGCGGGGGTCACGTAAAGGTGGAGAAAGGCGCGTTTAAAACCGAAACCACGCTCCATAAGGTGGAATATGAGACTATGGGTATGTTCGGTTCCAATCTATTGAATGAGAATGTTGAAGCCCTGATAAAAATCAATGATCTCTGCAACCGCTACGGCATGGATACGATAGGCTGCGGGGCGCTCTGCGCCTTTGCAATCGAATGCTATGAAAAGGGCTTAATCGATAAGGAGCAAACCGGGGGTTTAGAGCTTGCCTGGGGTCATGCCGAAGTAATTGTCTCACTGGTGGAGAAGATCGGAAAGTCAGAGGGAATAGGCGCTGTGCTGTCCGGGGGCTTTGAAGAGGCTATCAGGCATTTTGGACCGGAGAGCATGCAGTACGCCATGGCTGTAAGAAATGAAGCCCTTCCGGCCCATGATCCCCGCTGGTCCTCCGGTCTGGCTCTAACCTACTATGCAGATCCCACACCGGCCCGCCATACCCAGGGCTCCACCACCTTTCCTTTAGCCGGTTATGAAATGCCGGAGATTCCCGCTGCCCGGGCATCCGGAAGGGCTAAATACCACAACGACAATGTTAACCTGACCCACGTTTTAAACTCTGCCGGTTTGTGTTTGTTCGGCTATTTTATCCTGGATTATAAAACCCTGCCCGAGTTTCTTAAGGCAGCGGACGGCAGAAGTTGGGATTTGAAGGAGCTTGAGAAAATAGGCCTGAGAATCACTGTTTTGCGATACCTCTTTAATTTCCGGGCCGGGATAAGGCTGAACCAGTACACCTTCCCTGAACGGGCGTTAGGAATGCCGCCTCTCACTTCCGGTGCTACCAAGGGAGTGCAGGTCGATTTAGATACCATGCTGAAAGAGTACCTTGAAGAGATGCACTGGGATCCGGATACAGGACTGCCTTCAGAGAGAGTGCTTGAGGAGATGAACCTTGCACAATATTTAACTTGATGCAGAGTGAAGAAATCTGTTATTTAAGGTCCGACATCCATATTCTCCTTAATTTACAAGAGTTTGATAATAATTTATATCTTTTTCAGTAATATTTATTCTATAATAGTGCGAATTTAAAATTTGACATAGCGATATGCTAGTGATAGGCTGATATAGAAATTATTTTTAAATGTCGAGGTAAGTATTTATTATGGAGGAAGGAAAAGGAAATCACAAGAAAATTTTAATCTCACATTCCGCACCTTTTGAGTAAAAATTCAAGTATCTTCTCATCCGCCATTTAATGCTTTTTAGACGTTTCTCGATACTTTTTTATTCTATTTTGAACAATTTTATCAGCCAATTCCGATAAGATTTTCATTTTTTTTCTTAACAACCTGGAATTTTCTATATAGACATAAGCCTCATCTAACATTTCCTTAGGTACCAGAATAGCCTTAGAGGCTGTAAAAAAACAACTTCCCCTATTTAAAAATATTTGCTATCCTGTATAAAGTAGTTGTGTTATCGCTTGATGACACAACATGAATATTCACATTCACTGGGAGGGGAGAGTGGATAGTAAGCTGGAAGTGCATAAATGTCAGTGTCCGATTTGTCGGCAGGAAGCCTACCATCCTGACAAAGAATTGCATCATCGAATTAATCTGTTCCTCAGTCGTTTAGATGAGCAACAACGCAGATGGTATATTGCTCTTGAGAGCAAGCGAATTGGTCACGGTGGGGATCGCTTATTGTTGCAGATCACAGGTATGGACGAAAAAACTATCAGACGCGGGCGACAGGAGCTGGAAAGAGAGCTTGAAGACCGGCCGGTTGACAAAATACGTCTACCAGGGGGTGGCAGACCACCCATAGAAAAAAAAAGAAGAGGGAATCGAAGAAGCACTTGAACAAATAGTGTTGCCTGAGACGGCGGGTGATCCCATGAGCAGCCTGAAGTGAGTGAGAAGCAGCCTGCGGGAATTGGCTTATCGTTTAGAGCAGGTTGGTTATGGTATCAGTCCACCCACGGTAAGCAGACTCTTAAGGAAAAATGACTACTCGTTGAGGGGAAATGTTAAGAAAATCGAAGGCAGTAATCATCCTGAGCGAAACAAGCAATTTGAATACATTGAGGAGCAAAAAGCGCTCTTTTCTGCTTTAGGACTGCCCATAATCAGCGTTGATGGCAAAAAGAAGGAGCTGATTGGTAATTTCAAGAACGTAGGCCTTAGTTGGTGCAAAGAGCCGGATTAGCAGTAACGGTTTGTCACTATCCTACCGGTTGCTCAAAGTGGAATCCCATCGAACATCGTATGTTTAGCTTTATCAGTGGAAATTGGTCCGGTAAACCTTTGAGAAGTTTTGAAATAATGTTGTCCTGTATTCGGGGCACCTCTACCAAAACCGGATTACAGATTGAAGCTTTTATGGTTGAGGATGATTATAAGAAAGGGAAAAAGGTTACAGACGAAGAAATGGAAAAGCTTAATATGCAGCGTCATTCAGTTTGTCCTCTCTGTAATTACTCTTTCAAGCCTCGAAGAAATGATAATCCATATCTGAAAGAAATATGACATAACCGGGAAGTTGTTTTTTTACAGCCCCTAAGGTGTCTCAAGCTGTGAGCAGAGCAACGGCAGCTATAGATTAAGATCATTATCTTAAAAAGCAGCTGACCTTGCGCAGGTTGAGAATTTCGCTTTAAGATATCACCATGATTTCGGATGACAGACTGAATTATAAAATACTTCCCTTCACAGAAGATGATATCCCTGAGGCAATGGACCTTAAGAATGCCTTAGGATGGAACCAGACTGTTGCAGACTGGAAGAGGTTTCTCTATCTGGCAGGGGAAGGCAGCTTTAAAGTGCTAATAGAGTACAGGCTTGCAGCCACATGCTTCGTATTCATCCGAGATCATATTGCCTGGCTGGCTATGTTGATCGTAAAAGAGGAATATAAGAGAAGGGGAATAGGCAGGGCCTTAATGGAGAAAAGCCTTACATACTGTAAGGAGAGGGGAATCAAACTTATAAAGCTGGACGGGACCCAAGAGGGCTACCCCTTTTATAAGAGGTTCGGATTCCTCGATGAGGGTGCAGTAGGGATGTTTAAAGGGAAAATCGGCAGCTTAGATTATGTCCGGTCTCTTGCCTCCGGCTTAAAGCCGAAGCGGGTTGAAATGACGAATCTTGAGGGAATTATTTCCATTGATACTGAAGCCTTCGGTGTCGGCAGGGCCGCCCTCATAGAGAGGCTCTTCGTAGATTATCCGGAAAGCGGCTTTATCTCCGGCGTGAAAGCGATAAGCGGGTATATCCTGTTCAAGCCGGGCCATCACTCCTATCAGATAGGCCCTCTCATTGCATCAAGCCGGATGGAAGCTGAGGCCCTTCTTGATGCAGCGATTGAAAGGATCGGAATAGAGAATAGAAAGGCCGACATCTGCATCTATTCACTTCTGAATTACCCGGACGCAGCCCGGCTTTTTAAACGGAAAGGCTTTGCATGTGTGCGCAGGTTGATACGAATGTATAAAGGTGAAAATGTCTTGCAAGGAAGGGAGAATATGTTATATATTCTAAGTGGGCCCGAAAAGGGCTGATTTAATATTATTTCAAAGGAGGACTAAAATGTACAAAAGAATCTTTTTGGTACTTCTTTCTCTGGCGCTGATCCTCGGATTTTCAAGCGCTCTCTTTGCCGCTGCTCAGCAGGAGGAAGCCGGTCCCATAAAAATCGGAATGTATGCGGATTTAAGCGCCGGAACTGCACAGTGGGGAACCGATTCAGAGAAGGGAGCTAAGCTCAGGGTCAAGGAGATTAATGAAAAAGGCGGAATTATGGGAAGAAAAGTGGAGTTGATTATTTACGACTGTAAACTCAGCCCCACAGAAGCGGTCAAGGCCTATACACGGCTGGCCCAGCTGGACAAGGTTGCCGCTGTATATGGATCCTTAATCTCAAACACAGGATTGGCTGTTTCTCCTGTAGCCGAACAGCTTAAAGTCCCGGTGGTGGCACGAGCCATGGACGAAAGAGTAACCACACCGAAATTCAATCCTGAGGATCCTGAAAATCCAGGCCCTGCAAACCCATATTTCTTCCTTCTCCAGCCCTCAGCCTTTCAGCAGGCTGCCATGATTGGTGGATATGCGATTGATGAGTTGGGTCTCAACACCTTTGCCATGCTTTACTCACCAGCCAATGCCTATGCCCTCTACCTGGCAAAGGGCTTTGAGCACTATGTGAAAAAACGCGGTAAAACAATGGTCGGCGGCTTCGAGTTTCAGGCCGGAGATATGGACTACAAAGCCCAGCTAACCAAGATTAAACAGCTTAAGCCCGATGGACTCTTTATCTGCAACTATGTCACCCAGAACGCCAATGCCGTTAAACAAGCCAGGGAGCTAGGCCTTAAGACAACGTTCCTGGGTAATAATTCCTGGTATAAGCCCATGGATGATGTAGCCGGCTCGGCAGCAGATGGAGGCTATTTCCCTCATAATATTGCTGAAGATGATCCCTCATTACAGTGGTATTTCAAGAAGTATGAAGCTGAATACGGCCAGGAGCCAAGGCTCCACTCATTCTCCGGCTGGGATGATGTGGGATTCATTCTGCAGGCCATAGAAAAGGCAAAATCCACCGACCCGGAGAAAGTAAAGGATGCCATGGAGGCTACCAGAAAGTTTGAAGGAACTATCGGGACCATCAATATCGATCCTAAAACCCATAGGCCTGTAGGCCTTAAGATGTCCATTCTCTATTTCGAAGGGGCGAATATTAAAACTGCGGAGCTAAAATATTATCCAAAAGAACCGTAAGGTGCATGAAGATTAATCTCATCCTCCAACAGCTATTGAATGGAATATCCCTGGGAGGAGTATATGCCCTTATGGCCGTGGGATTTGGACTTATATTCAATGTTCTTAAGTTTTCTAATTTTTCTCACGGCGGTGTTGTAGCCATCTGCGCCTATTTTGGTTACTTCATCTCACAGCATGTGTACCCGAACTTTATCGTCACCCTTATTCTAACAGCAATTGTCGGCGGATTTATCGGCGTGATTATTGAAAAGCTGATTTTCAGACCGATTCGATTGAAAGGCGCGCCTCTCACCCTGTTCCTGGTAAATTCCATAACCGCAGCCATGCTGGTCCAGCAGTTCTTTGCCGTAATGTGGGGTGATAATTACTACCCCTATCCGGAGTTCATCAAAGAGACAGCAATTCATATAGGTGAATTTACAGTATCAAAGATCTATCTTTTAATGCTTTCCATTTCAGCATTTGTGCTTCTCATTTTAAGCTATATCCTAAGGAAAACAAAGATCGGAATCGCCATTCGCGCTGCCTCTTCTGACATTCGCACTCCCAGCTTAATGGGTATCAATATTGACTTTGTTATATCAACGGCCTTTTTCTTTGCCGGCATTCTCGGAGGCGTTACAGGGTACCTTTTAGGTATGGCCTTTACGGTCGATCCCTTTATCGGCAGCATGATATTAAAGGGCATTATTGCCGCCATCATCGGCGGTATGGGCAGCCTCGGTGGGGGTGTTGTAGCCGGACTCCTGCTGGGCGTGGCGGAGAGCCTCCTCATTGCGGAAATAGGGGCCTCCCTCACACCGATTGTGATCTATGCAAGCATTATCCTGCTGCTTCTTATTCGCCCGGAGGGAATTTCGGGAAAAGGCTATATTGTAAAAGCATAAAACGGAAGAATCGATTCAGGGGTGTGAATGTTCTACCTTAAGGTACTCGAGATAACGAGTCTCTATACAATCCTGGTACTGGGCGTCTATTTGATGACCGGCCTGACCGGACTTTTCTCCCTGGGTCAGGGGGGATTTGTCTCCATAGGCGCCTATACAGCAGCTATCGCTTTTATGAAGCTTAACCTTCCCTTTCCCGTGGCTTTGATGATGGCCGTTGTTATGGGAGCAGTTTTAGGCTTTCTTATAGGAATCCCCACCCTGCGTCTGCGCCGGGATTACTTTCTGCTCGTTACATTCTGTCTCGGAGAGATGGTGAGAGCGGCCCTGCTCTACCTGGCCCAGTTGACCGGAGGCGCCCTGGGCATGGCGGGTATGCCTAGAAAGGTAGGACTTCCGTTAATTCTGATCTCCATTGTTTTCATCACCTTCATTCTCTACAGCCTGAAGCGCTCTCGATTCGGGAGAGACTGTATCGCTGTGCGGGATGATGAACTGGCGGCCTCTATGATGGGGATCAATGTGTTCGCTCATAAGATGAAGGTGTTTATTATCAGTTCCGCCATTACTGCCTACGGCGGTGCGCTTTATGCCTTTAACATCCTGTTTATTGAGCCCAATCTGTTCAACTGGCTGGAATCCGGGAGGCTGATTATTATCACATTTGTGGGAGGCCTGAACAGCATCGCCGGAGTGATTATTACTTCTGCCATCTATTACTCCTTCGGAGAGTTCTTCCGTTTTATAGATGTCTGGAGGGATGTCCTTCTTGCTCTTGTAGTGATTCTGGTTGTTATCTTTCGTCCCGGAGGGCTCTTCCAGGGCCTAGAGCTGCTTCCTCAAAAACTGCTGTCAAGAACTGAGCGGAAATAGCTGTGGATGTTCTAAGGATAGAAGGAGTCAGCAAGAATTTTGGCGGCGTGACGGCCCTGGTTGATTTTTTCATGGTACAGCATGAAAATGAAATCACAGGAATTATCGGGCCAAACGGGGCGGGAAAAACCACGGTCTTCAACCTGATAAACGGTGTATATCCACTTGACAACGGCAGGATCTTTTTTATTAATCAGGATATAACTGAAAGTCCTGCCCACAAAAGGGCCGAAATGGGAATCTCCCGTACATTTCAGAATATCCGGCTATTCAAGAACCTTAATGTTCTGGACAATATGAAGGTTGCCTGCGGCTGGAAGGTTCGATACTCCCTTTGGGAGGAGATGATACGCCTGCCCCGACCACAAAGGGAAGAGAAGGAGATCGATGAGAAGGCCAGGTACTTTCTGGAATATCTCAATCTTACTCAATATGCGAATCAAAGACCGGATAATCTGCCCTATGGCATCCAGCGCAGACTGGAGCTGGCCCGTACCTTGATGGCAGAACCAAAACTATTACTCCTAGATGAACCGGCTGCTGGTCTTAATCCCAAAGAAGTGGTTTCCCTCATGGAAATGATCAAAAAGCTCCAGCAGGATTATAATCTCACCATTATCATCGTCGAGCACCATATGGAGTTGATCATGAAAATATGCTCCCTGATCCATGTGCTTGATTTCGGCAAGAAGATAGCCGTAGGCAAGCCGGAAGAGATAAAAAGGAATGAGTCGGTATTACAGGCCTATTTAGGGGATGGGGCGTAGGTAGATATGATTGAAGTTAAAGGCTTAAGTGTACACTATGGGGGAATCGTGGCCCTGGATAATATATCCCTGTCAATTCCTGATGGGAAGATCGTCAGCATAGTGGGCGCAAATGGCGCAGGCAAATCAACCACCATAAACGCCATCAGCGGCATGGTAAAGATACATTCCGGCACCATCACTGAGAATGGTGAGAGTTTGCTCATTCCGCCTCAGGATATTGTAAAGAGGGGCATAGTCCAGGTGCCTGAAGGAAGGAAAATTTTTCCAACTATAACTGTTCAGGAGAATCTTATTCTGGGTGCATACGTCATTAAGGATAGGGAAAAGATCAAAAAGAATATGGAGAAGGTTTTTGATCTCTTTCCCATCCTGAAGGAACGAAAGAATCAGCCCGGGGGGACCCTGTCCGGGGGAGAACAGCAGATGCTTTCCTTAAGCAGGGCCCTGATGTCGGATCCACGCGTGCTGGTGCTCGACGAACCTTCCTTGGGGCTGGCTCCTATGTTTGTGCTGGAGATATTCAAGATGATCGAAGATTTAAACAGCATAGGGCATACCATTCTTTTAGTGGAGCAGAATGCCCAGAAGGCGCTTTCTATTGCGGATTACGCCTATGTGCTTGAGACCGGCAGGATTGTTTCTGAGGGCAGGGGCAAAGAAGTTGCGGATGATCCGATTGTTAAGAAGGCCTATTTGGGGATTGAGGAGTAAGCATGCTCAGTAAAGCCAAAATCGAGGCTATCGATCAGGCGGCCAAGGCTATGCTTGAGGATCCCGGTATAATGGTCGAGGATGATGGGATAGTTGATCTCCTGCTTAAGAACGGTGCCCGGCCAGGAGCGCGGAATAGTGTCGTGCGGATCCCTGTGGAGATGCTCGATGAATATATGGCCCTGGCTCCGGAAAAAATTACCTTTGCAGGCAGGGCCGGTAGAGAACAGCAGGTGACACCCGATTCAGAATCCCGTTTCTGGACCGGCGCCGCCCTCTTCTACCTGGACAGGCGGGGGCTTAGATTGGTTCATCAGAAGGATCTGGCTGACTTTACCCGGGTTATAGAAAAACTTAAAAATGTGGATACCGTGGTGGGGACCAGTACGGAGGATACCCTTTCCCAATACAGGGATTTTGTGGGATTCAGAATCATAGCCCAGAACACTCACAAACATATCAGAGCCCTCTCCTTTACGCCCAGAGGAGGTGAGGCCATGGTCGAAATGGCAAAGGTCCTGGCCGGCAGCCGCAGCCTTAAAGAATATCCGCTCTTCAGCGTGGGTTTCACAGCTCATGGACCGCTGCGCTGGACAAACTTGGCCCTGGGGGTCTACAAGGCCACGGCAGGCTATGGGATTCCCTGTACAGTAAACGGCGAACCCATGGCCGGCGCCTCTGCCCCGGTGACCCTCGCCGGGAATGCAGCGGTGGGCACTGCAGAGATCCTGGGAGGGATTGTGATAAATCAGCTTCTCGAACCGGGCAGGCCCTGCCTTTTCAATCTGGGCTTTGCTCATGTGATGGATATGCGTACAGGATTCGCTGTGACTGGAGGACCGGAAAACTCGCTCATGGCAGTAACGGGCGCGCAGCTTGCCAGACGCTACCGCCTGCCCTCTGTGTCGTGGATGTGCACAGATTCACTTTATTACGATGCCCAGAATTCACTGGAGAAGATGCTGGGCGCTTTTACCCATGCTCAGGCCAGGGTGAGTACCGTCTGGGGTGTGGGACAGGTGGAATCGGAAAAAACCATTTCCCCGGTGCAGGCCGTCATTGATGATGAAATCGTAGGACTGGTCAGGCGCTATCTTAAAGGCTTTCCGGTGGATGAGGAGAGCTTAGCCGTGGAGGAGGTGCGCAGGGTAGGCATCACAGGATCCTTCCTCGACACGGAGCACACCTTCGCTCACTTCAGGGATTCTATTTATGAGCCAGAGCTGCTGGTACGGGAACAGAGAGCCAGCGCCGGTGAGAAAAACAGCACTTTAGCACGGTCAGAGGCCATGGTGGAGGATATCCTTTCCGCCCCCCCGGAACCGATGCTGGATGAGCAGGCTGAAAGGGAGTTGTTGCGAATAGAAGAGAGGTATTCAGCTTAGGATTTCTGCTGCAACAGCTCTTCCATGCTTATTGCTTTTTGAGGGCAGATATCCACGCAGGTTGAACAGGCCAGACATCTTTCGGGCGCAATATTAGTTATCCCGTCTGGATGAATAATGGCCTGACAGTGTCCGATCTTCCAGCAGAGCCCGCAGGAATTGCATTTGTCCGGATCAATAACAGCATGGCCCTTATATACTATCAGTTCCTGAGAGGTCTTTATATTCTTCAACAGCATATCTCTGAAATCGGCTACTCTGCCATACCCCATTTCCTGCATATAGCTTTTAAGATTATCGAGCAGTTTGGGAAGCCAGTCGAAGCCCCTCAGCATGGTTTCCGTACAGACCCATACGGCATCGGCGCCGACCATTATCTGCTGAACCGCGCTCTGAAGGTCATTCACTCCGCCTGAGCCGATAATGAAGGCCTCTTTGTCCAGGTGAAAGCGCATTTCATAGGTGTCCCGGAGCGCCAGGGGTTTAAGCCATGGGCCTGAGATGCATCCTAAAGTAATATTATCCTGCAGGCGGTAGATAGTGCCCATGGGGTTTCTGATATCGATGTCAGGAATCCCAAGCCTGTTGGCCGCGCTGCCTACTGCAGCGGCTCCGGCCTTTAAAGAGACCTCTGCAGCCTGGGCGATTCTTCCTCCTTCAGGAGTCAGCTTGACGATCACAGGTATATTCACCTCATCGGTAATGTGCTTGATGACCTTGGGCAGTGCTTGAAGATCTGAGCCCAAACTGGCGCCTGTGGCTTCTTCTATCTCTTTTCCCGTAGCCTGAACATTAAAGGACATGTTTGGACAGCACATGTTAAGTTCAACGGCATGAGCCCCGGCCTCTTCAAACTGTTTGGCCATCCGAGCCCATCCCTCCCAGTCCGGTCCGTCGTAAGTGATGTTTGGAATAAGAAGGATCTCACTGGTTACCTTTTTAGCATCATCCAGGAGTTTTAACGAGGCATCCGGAGTTAAGCGGGTTTCTGCGGTGAAGATGTGAATTTTCTCTTTTTTAAGCCAGCGGTAGCGGGGAGGAAGATTAATATAAGGAAACGGATCGATAGCCAGCTTAAAAGATACTGCGGCCCAGCTATTGTCCTCGGCTTCTTTAATCTGATCCAGTGTTTTTACAGTGGGCCCGGAACCGACGATGAATGGATTGCGAAGTTTAATATCCCCCAATTTAACCGAGAGATCGGTATTATTCACTTGAATCCCCCTGATTTCTATATGGATTAAAGCATAGTTTTAAGCATCCCTGGTGTCAAGAAAGGACATAATCTTATCCGGGCTAGACGACTGATTTACTTTACTGGCCTGTAACTTTACAATAAGAGGAAGCTTTAAGGGAGGAATTATGGATAAAGTAAGAATCGGTATTGTTGGTTCAAAATTTGCTGCAGATTTTCACTGTGATTCGTACAGTAGAAATGAACATACTGAGGTCGTTGCTGTTGCAGCCATAGATAATCTTGATGCTATCGCCGGGAAGTGGAATATCCCGGATACCTACGAAGATTATCATGAGATGTTTAAAAGAAAGGATATCGAATTAATCTCGGTCTGCGTTCCCAATTTTCTGCATCACGATATAGTGATAGCAGCCTCAGATGCAGGTAAACATGTTGTCTGTGAAAAACCTCTGGCCACTACTATCGAGCATGGCAGGGAGATGATCGAGGTGTGTGAAAAGAACAACACCAAACTGATGTATGCTGAAGACTGGTGCTTCTCGCCTGCTTTGAGAAGAGCGGAAAAGTTGATTGAGGAAGGGGGAATTGGAAGGCTCCTCTATGTAAAAGCAAAGGAGGTACATAACGGTACTCATTCCATGTATGCCAAGGATAAGAAGATGTGCGGCGGCGGCAGCTTCATGCATCTAGGCATACATCCGGTGGGATATCTTCTCTACCTTCTGGGCAGAGGCAACAATCCCGTTGTTGAGGTTACAGGTAAAATGACAGGTGGATTAAAAAGGAACTTTGTGCATAAGGAAAACGGAGGAGAAGACTTCGGCATGGGCATGATGAGATTCGAAAACGGCGAGTTTGCCTTTGTGGAGGGGAATTATATTACAGTGGGCGGAATGGATGATAAAGTAGAGATCTACGGAACAGAGGGAGTGATTAAAGTTGATCTTACCTTTGGCTCGCCGATTGACTGTTACTCCGGTCCGGGAATATCCTACTCCATTGAGAAAACGAATCACAACCTGGGGTGGACCAAACCGGCGGTTGATGAATTCTATAATCTGGGTTATGTGCCGGAACTCGAATATTTCGTTGATTGTGTGAGAAAGGATATGAAGCCCTTCTACGGTGTAAACGGGCAGGCCGGCCTTTCAGCCCTGGAATTAATTCAGGCTTTCTATGAGTCAAATAATATTGGAAAAACAGTACGCGGCAGGTGGGGCTAATTTAGATCTCCTTCAACGGTTTCGATTTCAAGGTCAGCTAATGCACGGCGGTCCTTGCGGACCAGTGCGAGAACGGATGATGGTCGATCTTTGATAATGGCGAGCATACGTTAAGAGTTCTTTGGTGCTGGTAAACGCGAGATCTCTTTGACAACCCGGCAGTATTTTATTTATAGTTCTCTAGAGTCTATGGAAAAGAATATTTTGTTCATTACCACCGACCAGCAGCGGAAGGACTCGCTTCCCTGCTATGGGCTGGATTTCATGCAGACCCCAGCTCTGGATCGCTTGGCGCAGGGTGGTGTCGTGTTCGATAACTGCAGCTCCGTATCGCCGGTCTGTCAACCGGCCAGGGCCTCTTTTATGATCGGACAGTATCCCCATGTAACCGGTGTACCGGACAATTTTCGCTGGCTCCGTCCAGATTCGCCTACATTGCCACGACTGTTTTCCCAGGCTGGATGGAAAACTACGGCCATTGGTAAGATGCATTTTCATCCCTGGGACAACCCTGAAGGGTTTCAGGAGCGAATTATCGCCGAAGACAAAAGGCACATTTTTAGGCCTGACCATTGGACTTTGTTCCTGGAGAAGCAGGGATACAGGAGGAATCATCCCGCTATGGTTCCAGGGTATGGAGAGAGTCTCGGTGCCATCGTCAGTCCGCTGCCCGAGAGGCTGCACATCGATTCTTTTATCGGTGACCAGGCGGTGGAGTGGATCGAGGGATTTGCTGCCCAGGATGAGAAGAAACCTTTCTTTACCTGGGTTTCATTTAACAGCCCCCACGATCCGTACGATCCCCCGGAAACTCTGGCGGATTTGTACCGGGATGTCCCAATCCCTGAGCCTGTGGGCTCTCTGGAAGAACTATCCGAGAAGCCGGAGTACCAGCAGAAAATAATCCCCTTTTTTAAGCAAAATCTCCTCTACTTGATAGACTATTCCCGGATGAACGCCCTCATCATCCGTAAAATCCGGGAGCACTACCTGGCTACAATTACTCTGATCGACAGGCAGATCGAGAAGATACTTCAGGCCTTGGAGTGGACCGGGCTGCTCGAATCGACGTTCATCGTCTTCTCCTCGGACCATGGGGATCACTTGGGCGACCACGGGCTTCCCTTCAAATCCACTTATTATGAAAGCGCCCTGATGGTGCCGCTGATTGTCATGGGACCTGGTATTCCATCCGGAAGACGGAACCGTACCTCGGTGAACTGGCTGGATCTTCATGCGACCTTTCTTTCTCTAGCAGGAATCCCGGTTCCGGACCACGTCCAGGGCGAGGACCTCAGCGAGCTGTTAAAGTCTCCGGATCAGCACTGGGAGAGGGACGCTTTCAGTGAGCTTCTAGGCAGCGTGATGGTCAGGACCTCTGACATGAAGCTCGTTCTCTGTGACGATGGAACCGGTGAGTTATACGATCTGAAAGAGGCACCACTGGAGGTTCACAATTACTTTCACGACTTGGCCTACAGGGGAGTTAGAGAGGAGTTGACTGAAAAGATACTGAAACATCTGCTGGCCCACAGTCGGGTCCGTTCCTTCGGAGGTGGTCGGCATCCAACGGACATCCAGCGGGAGCGCTGTTTTGCTGAAATCAAGGCCCGGCTGGAGGCGGAAGGCTATCCCGGGTTGTAACCCTTTCCCGGGGATGGCCAAACTCATTACGTCAAACTGAGAGCTTTCTGCGCTTTTGTCAGGTCACGAGGGGGTATACCTGTGAAAATTTCCGAAAAAGAGCTCAAACTATTTTGGGGGGATCTCCACAACCATAATGCCGTAGGCTATGCTAAAGGATCTTTGGAGCGCTCTATCGATATAGCCCAGGAGCACCTGGATTTCTTTGCTTTTACGGGACAAGCTTCCTGGCACGACATCCCGCTGATGCCGGGAGACCGCCATATGCTCTGGGTGAACGGGTTTAAAGCCCATGTGGAACACTGGCCCAAGACTAGGAGGTTGATTCGGGAAGCCAACAGTAATAGTTTTGTGGCATTTCTGGGTTATGAATGGCACTCCAGTGCCTTTGGCGATTACTGCCTTATCTTTCCTGAAGATCAACCGGACCTTTTCCTTCCTGACCATGTGATAAAGCTGCTCGACTTCGCTTCCGAGAAGGGAGCGCTGTCCATTCCACACCATGTGGGCTATAAAACGAATTGGCGGGGAGCGAACTGGGATTATTTCAGACCCGAAGTGAGTCCAGTGGTAGAGATATTCTCCGAGCATGGCTGTACCGTTTCTGACCGCTCTCCTTATCCGATGATCCTGCACAGCAACGGCGGCCGGGCCACTGCCAACACGATTTACTATCAGCTGGAGCGAGGACTCCGTTTCGGTTTCGTGGCTTCTACGGACGACCATTTCGGATATCCCGGCGCCTATGGTGAGGGTCTGGTGGGGGTCTGGGCCGAGGAGTTGAGCGCAGAGGCCCTCTTTAAGGCCATCCGTCAACGGCACACCATCGCTGTAACGGGGGACCGTATCTCTTTGGGGTTCACCCTGAATGGACAGCCCATGGGCTCTGAGCTGCCCTTCGATACCCAGCGCAGTATTGGGGTGGAAGTGGAAGGGCAGGATTCGGTGGAGATGATCGAGCTTCTACGGAATGGGCGAATCATCCAGCGTTTTTTCCCGGAGGACCTGGTTACTGAGCCGCTCAATCTCCCCGGCAGGGCAAAGTGTCGTTTTCAGTACGGGTGGGGACCCTGGTCTGCCCTAGAACTGGAGCGGATTTGCTCCTGGGAGATGACCCTCCGATTAGAAAACGGACGCTTCCTCAAAACCGAGCGCTGCTTTCAATCCGGCCCTTTCAGAGAGGATCTGCGCGATCGGCTCAGGCAGGTTTCTGAGAATGAGGTGCATCTCGAGTCTTTCACTTCGCGCAAACAGGCCTATTTGGAAGATCCCACCAAATCGATCGTCTGCGATCTGGAATCAGATTCAAGATCTAAACTCATCGTGGAGCTAAAGAAACCGTCTGAGCTTACCGTGGAAGTGCCTCTTCAGAAATTACTCAAGGAAAATGAAATCACCTTTACCGGAGCGTTTACAACGGAGAGCTTCGTTGTTCACCGGTTGGTCGCACCGGAAGAGTTTTCGGCCCAGATCCATTGGGAGGATAGTCGAACTGAGACCGACGGCAGCGACCAGTACCATGTTCGAGTACGTCAGCACAATCAGCAGTTGGCTTGGTCCAGCCCGATCTGGATAGGCTAGGCTCATCAATTAGGGGGGATGGGTGATCCGTTTCGATCGCTACCGTTTCACCGTGGAGCGGGAGCCTTTAATCAGGCCTTTCCACTTTAAAGGCGGATACTTTACTGAGAAGTGGATCAACGTCGTCACGCTCTACTCTTCCAGTGGAATCCGGGCCACCGGCATCGGCGGCAGCGCCGTATTGTGGTCCGACCCGGAGGTGTTTTTCTCTTTCTCAGAAACTGGAGGAAATATCCTGATGGCCTCACTGGCTGAGCGGGCGGCACAGCTGGCTCAAGGGTTTTCTTTTCAGAATCCTGTGGAGGCCATTCAGTACATCTTGCCCGAGCTGCACCGCTTCGGCTGTCAGATCACCGGCAGACGAGACCTAAAGCGGACCTTTACTCTAAACTCCCTGGTTGCCATTGATCTGGCCCTCTGGAAGCTTTACGCCCTTGAGCAGGGAAGCCTAGGTTTTAGTGAACTGATACCTGAAGAGTATCGATTCGCCTTTCAACATCGCCAGTCCTGCCTGGCCCATGCCCCGCTGATTACCTACAACGTCCCCGTTTCTGAAGTAATCCAGCTGGTTGACCGCAGACATTTCTTCCTCAAGATCAAGATAGGCCAGCAGGGAAGTCAGGAAGAGATGCTGGAAAAGGACAAAACCAGGTTGTCCGAGCTGCACGTAGCTCTAAAGCACAAGCGAACATCTCACACAGCCGATGGGAAGCTGCTCTACTATCTTGATGCCAACGGGCGGTATCAAGACAAAGAGGGGCTTATAGAGTTGTTGAATCATGCCGAGGCGATCGGCATGCTGGAGCAAATCGCCCTGTTGGAAGAGCCCTTCCCCTACGAAAAGAAGATCAGCGTCACTGACCTTCCGGTACGGGTTGCTGCCGATGAATCCCTGCACGCTGTAAAGGACCTTCAGGAGCGTATAAATCTGGGGTACAGGGCCTTCGCTTTGAAGCCGGCCGGAAGAACCTTGAGCATGTCCATCACCATGGCCGCCGCTGCAGCTAAGCATGATATCCCCTGTTTCGTAGCCGATTCTGCCTGTGTGCCGCTTCTCGTTGAATGGAACAAGATCACCGCGGCCCATCTTTCCTCTTTTCCGGAACTTTCCATGGGGGTCCTTGAGTCCAACGGGGCCCAGAATTACCGCAACTGGCAGGGGTTATTGAAGGAGCATTCACGCTTCGGAGCCCCGTGGATTGAGCCGCGGGAAGGGCTCTTTGTGCTCGATCAGGATTTCTACGATGTGTCGGGAGGCATCTTCGATGCTGCAGGACATTACGAGAAATCGAGCGACGAATGTTGAGATTAGCAGTCGATTCGTTGACAACAGAGCATGCATCCCTTATAATTTTTTTATCACTAAGCTGTAAAGGAGGTCCTTTATGAAAAAGCTTTTCTTAGTCTTTATTATTCTGCTGGCGTCTGCAGGATTAATCCTGGCTGAAGGGACCCAGGAAGGTGCTGCGGCCGGGGAGTACCCCACCAAGCCGATTCAGATCATCGTTCCCTGGGGAGCTGGTGGAAGAACCGACATAAACGCCCGGATGTTTGCCAGTGTAGCGCCGAAGTACCTGGGACAGCCCGTGGTAGTCGTGAACAAGGCCGGCGGCGGCAGCGTGATCGGCGGCGACTATGTTGCTAAAGCCAAACCTGACGGATACACCCTTCTGGCCATTACACCGGGGACCAATGTCTTTCCGGTGATCTTCAAGAAAGCGCCCTACGGAACTTACGATTTCGATCCCATAGGCCAGATCGGGTCCAGTACTATGGCCATCGCCTCCAAGCCTGACAGACCATGGAAGAATGTGCAGGAACTCATCGCCTATACCAAGGCCAATCCGGGGAAGGTAACCTATGCCTGTGTTGCTCTGAAAGCCCCTCAACTGGGGTTCCTGCGCTGGGCCGACAAGGCGGGGTTGAAGTTCAAGCATGTACCTGTGGGCAACGATGCTGAAGCTGTGGAGGCCGCTTTGGGCGGGCATGTTGATATTGCCATGACCTCCAGCGTGGCTACGATTATCTCTCACGTGAACGCCAACAAGCTCAACGCCCTTATAGTTTTCTCCGAGAAACGTGATGCAAATCTGTCCGATACGCCAACCGCTGTTGAAACCGGCTATGCGGTGGTGGCCAGTCCCTTCACCGGCCTTGCCGGACCGAAGGGGATGCCTAAAGAGGTTTTAAATAAACTGCGTACTGTTTTCAGGCAGGTCATCGAGGATCCAGACTTTCTGAAAGTGATGAAGCGGATCGGTGAGAGTATCAGCCCCAAGTTCGGAGATGAGTTCTACGCTGTCTGGAAGAACGATTTTGAAGGCTACTCTGACATCGTAAGGAAGATGGGTTTCGTTAAGTGAGGAAACCCCATATTCGTCGTTTGGGGGAAGGAATCACGCTGACCGTTCTGGCCGGCGTGATTCTTTTTCTTGTGCCCTCCCAGATAGATCGGATACCCGGAATGGAAACAGAGGTTTCTCCATTCTTTTTACCCACGGTACTGGCCGTAGCGATCATGGCTGTGGGCATTGCCCTCCTGGCCCAGGCCTTTCGAAAGAACATTGGCGAGGGCGAGAAAGAATTTCCCATGTCCGGGGGCCTGCGGGTGCTGGTGTCGGTACTCCTGCTTATTGCTTATACCCTGTTATTTCCGCGGCTGGGATTTCTTGTTACCAGTGGTATTTTTATGGGAATTTTCACTTATTATTTTGGCGCCCGGAGCATATTGAAAATTGGTTTGAGCATGCTGCTGGTTCCGGTATGCGTCTGGCTGTTCTTTGAAAAGCTGTTTCGCATACCCCTTCCCCACGGTCTGATCTTTTAGGTTAATCCATGTTCAGCCACTTTATTCCTGCGGTCCATCTTTTTTTTACCATACAGAATCTGCTGGTCGTGGCAATTGGGCTGTTTGTGGGGGTTACTATCGGCGCTATTCCCGGCCTCAACGTGCCTATGACGGTGGCCCTGCTGCTGCCGATTACCTTCTACATGTCTCCCGTGGCAGGCATCAGTCTGCTCATCGGAGTGTACAAGGGAGGGACTTACGGTGGTTCGATCTCGGCAATCCTGATCAATACACCCGGTGCTCCCGCGGCAGCTGCGACCTGTATGGACGGCTACCCCATGGCCAAACAGGGTAAAGCCGGTAAAGCCTTGAGGGCTTCCATATACGGCTCGGTGATCGGTGAGTTTATCGCTGACCTGGTGTTGATCACTATTGCCAGTCAAATCGCGATGGTCGCGCTGAAGTTTGGCCCTACAGAAAAGTTATCTCTGGTTATTTTTGCCCTGGTTACCATTGGCGTGGTTTCTTCCGAACACAAGCTGAAGGGGATTGCCGCCGGGCTGCTGGGGATCTTTTTCCGTACGGTGGGTTCAGATCCCATTTCCGGGTCCTCTCGTTTTACCTTAGGTGTTTTCAGCCTGATCGGGGGGATCCCCTTTCTTCCCCATCTGATCGGATTGTTTGCCGTATCCGAGTTTTTTGTACAGATTGAGAGCAAAGTTGTGGATGCCCAGCGGGATGTTGTGGCTCCGGTTTCTAAAAACCGAGAGGATAACTACGTCTCCTGGAAGGAGTTCAAGCAGAACATTGTCACCATTATCCGATCTACCCTGATCGGCATTGGTATCGGGGCGCTGCCGGGAAGCGGATCGGCGATCTCAGCCTTTGTTTCCTACGGCGCGGCCAAGAACGCATCCAAGCATCCCGAAAAGTTCGGGAAAGGTTCTCTGGAAGGGGTGTTTGCTGCCGAAACGGGAAACAATGCTGTTTGCGGCGGTGCCTTGATTCCGCTGCTCACCCTGGGTATTCCCGGAGATGCTATCACCGCCATTATGTTGGGGGTCTTTCTGGTGCACGGGTTGATTCCCGGCCCCGATCTATTCGTAAAGTCGGGAGACATCATTTACGCCGTATTCATCGGACTGATAGTAGCCAACATCCTGCACTTCTTTATTGCCTCGCTGGGTTTAAGGCTCTTCATCAAATTGCTGTCCATCAGCCGAGCGATCCTGTTCCCCATCGTTATCATCATCTGCGTTGCTGGAGCCTTTACAGCGAACAGCAGTATCTTCGATGTGTACGTGATGATCTTTTTCGGGGTGCTGGGCTATGTGATGAAGAAGTTCAACTTTCCTGTGGCACCCTTGATGATGGGCTATATCCTCGGCTCCCTGCTCGAGACCTCTTTAGTGCAAACTCTCGTTTTGAGCAACGGTTCTGTGCTGCCGATATTTACCCGGCCGATTTCCCTGCTGTTTGTCGTTCTGACTGTATTCTTTGTTGTCTGGTCTTTGATCATACAGAAACGGGGAAGAGCGAGAAAAGCAAAGCTTTAAAAAGGGGGAAACTGGATAAGATGGCAGCTTCCTCTGTATGCACTAATTGGTGCACGCTACAGGATCACGATACACGCCCGCCTTAAAGAGAGTTGAATTTGAGCGCCGGTGCTCAGATCGAGGGTCACGTAAGCCTGAGTGGAGAAGCTAATCTCTGTCATCTGCCGGGCTTCGGTATCCAGTCGAAGGTGAAGTCGATGCCAAGAAGCAGTATTGGTTCGGCTCACAATATGTGCAGTGACCCGATTGTGCTTCACTGCCCCTGCCAGAGCTCGATTGAGGTAGAGGATTTTCATTTCTTCCGGCCGGATGTACGGAGTTGCCGCATCACCTGCTTCAGCCAAACGGGGGGCACCTTCAAGGTTAAGCTGTTCCAATCTAAAAAGAGACCTTCCGGTGTGGATTTGATCACCCGATCCTGGGAGAGATTAGTGATAGGAATGGCCATAGATGAGGAAGGTAGGGAATCCGATTTGATGAGGCGGGCATTTTTCGAGAAGATGAGGATCTAAGGATTTAGCGAACGAGGATGGATTCGCAGCTAGGGTGGAAATAATGTGTAATTTCGCGAGCATAGGGGTGAAGGAAAGATTTTTGAGATGTCTTGCCAAAGGCTGAGGATATAGCTAACCTCCGGAACAATCGGATGGTAGAGAAGGAAGTCAATTCAAAGAAGCGGCATCGAGTCCAGGAGGCGGCCGACCGATTTTAGCCAAAGGCTTAAGGATTCTCCTTACCCGATCGGACTCGGTGATGACAGCAAAAATCCGCATTTCAGAGTCACAGTAAGGACATTCCAAAGGGTCCGCCTCGTAGACCTGAGAGATGAGCTTGGCCTACCCTGGCGGGCATCTTCGACAAGTAGACCGGCTGTCATTGTCAGAAACAGTTGATTCTTCATAGTAAGGTTGTTCCGACTCAGGAGCCTGCAGATGCTCCGTCTTCCACCCAGTCAGAGCGAGCCGCATCACATGCGGCATTTCAGGCCCGCCCTGCGGGCCGCCCTGCGGGCACCTTCGGCCTTCGGTTTCCCCTTGGTTCGGGAAGACCATCGCGGTCTTTGACCGCAATGGACTTTAGAATTTCTTGTTAAAATAACAAGATTTTACGGTATCATAGCATATAGCCCATATCGCCGGATATACTGAGATCCGTGGGGTGGGATATGTCGTGTAAGTTCCAGGAGGAAACGCGTCACGGAAAAGGTTTCGGTTTTTTCCTTTAAGAAGTCATTGACGGAGGTGTAGGAGATTACCGTGGCCTCGCCGTTCTCTTCGATGCTCATCTTCTTCAAGGAGATCGGAGGGCGAGCGATGTACTAAGAGAGGGCTTCACGGGCTTTCTCTGAATGTGCCGCAACCCGTACGGAGGAATCGATTGAAAATCCGGAGTGTCGCCAGTTGATCGGGCTGGTGCTAAGGTGGCACTGATCAGATTCTTCTTGAGGAAAGACTTTATGATCACCCGGCAGAAATACTCCAACATTCTTTCGATATTCCCGAAGGGGATATAGACAAACCTGCCGGTCTCGTCGGAGCTGACGTGCATGCTTCTTAGTCCGGCTTCCGAGCCGGAGATGCACTAATGCCGGTGAGCGCATGCTTCTCAGTCCAGTGTCCTCATCCAGCGAGCGCAGTGAGTCGGACGAGGCGTAGCCGAGTCGGAGATGCGCGAAAGCCGGCCGCCTTCCAACACGAGGCAATGAAAAAGAATATTCCTAAAGAACTCTACAGCGCTTCGAAGATCGATGGAGCAGGATCCTTAACCCAATTTTCGCGTATAACCTTACCAATGCTCTCTCCGACGACCTTTTTCGTTATCATAGTAACATTAATAAACTGTTTTTTGGTTTTTGAGCAAACCTATACCATTACAAAAGGCGGGCCAGCAAATTCCACATTAACGTTTGCACTTCACATCTATAACAACGCTTTCCTATATTTTAAGATGGGCTATGCTTCCGCACTTTCATTCATCTTTTTTCTCTTACTACTTTCCATAAATCTTTTTCAAACAACTTTTCAGAAGAAATGGGTATTTTATCAATGAGCAGAGGTATCTATGATCAAAAGAAAATATTGTAAAAAAGGGATAATTTTAATGTCTGCGATCTTGATGTGTCTTCTCGACTAAAGCCGAGATCATTATTAGGCCCCTATCGACCCCTGTTAAAGTAGTAGAGAAAGGCGATTTTCAGGGAATAGAGCAAGATGCGAGGCTAGACCACCTTGAGCTTGGTTAGCCCCTCGTACACGAACTGAATGGCCAGACCCGCGAGTATGATTCCCATGATGCGCTGGATTACGGATACCCCAGTCTGCCTGAGCAGCTTCAGAAAAAATCCGCTTAAAAACATGAAGCCCAGGGCGATCAGCAGAGCGGCAGTAACAGCGCCGAAGAGAACCAGGGTGATGAACAGGTTGCTCTATGTTTCGCTGACTTCGCTAGCGAAGAGGAGTATGGTGGTAATGGTTCCCGGACCGGCTAGGATGGGTATGCCCAGGGGGAAAATAAAGATATCCTCTGCGTCCCGCTCCCGCTCAGATGTCTTGGTCCTCTGCCGGTGCCCCAGTAAGAGATCCAGAGAGACAATAAAAAGGAGGACACCTCCGGCCACATAAAATGATCCCGGCTTAATACCCAGGAAGGTGAGAATATCCCTGCCTGCCAGAATAAAAAGGGCAAGCACAGTGAAAGCGGTCAAGACTGCTTTCAGGATGGTATTGCGCTTCTTATGTGCGTCCATATGACCGGTTAGAGAGAGAAATACCGGGATGAGGCCCAGAGGGTCGGCCACGATAAAAATGGTGAGAAAGATAGTAAGAATTTCTCGGGTTGCAGTAATTGTTGCCATTTACAGTCTACGCAGATTAAGTCCGCCATCGATATGGATGATTGAGCCTGTGGCAAAGGGCAGGTCACCCCGTACGGCCGCTGTCACTGCTCTGCCCACATCGTCCGGAGTTCCCCATCTTTTCTCAGGTATTAGACCTTCTGAGATAAATTTTTCATATTTGTCCCTGACAGAATGAGTCATATCCGTCTTCATTATGCCCGGACGGAATTCAAATACCTGGATGCCGCTCTCCGCCAGCCGTACAGACCAGAGCTGAGAAGCCATGGACAAGCCCGCCTTGGATATACAGTAGTCTCCCCGATTGATGGAAGCGGTATTGGCCGATACAGAGGTCACAAAAATTATCTTGAAACCATTCTGGAGAACAGGTTTAACGGCGGTATTCAGCCAGTAGTTGGCAACCGACTGGGTTAGAAAATAGGGTCCCTGAAGATTGGTGCGTATAAGTTCCTCAAAGGATTCCTCCGTAGCCTCGGTAATATCGGCTCTCACCCTGGGGGCTATTCCCGCGTTATTTATCAATACATCGATGCGCCCAAGCTGCTTGAGGGTCGATTCTACCAGATTCACCCTTTCTTCCCTATTGCTGATATCGGCTTTGATTGTAATAAATTGCTGACCGTCATCCACTTGCGCCGCTTTACAACTCTTCAGAGTTTCTTCAGCTGCCTGAGCATTGGAGGCGTAGTTAATAACAACAGAATATCCATGCCCGGCAAGATGGAGGGCAATTCCCCTGCCCAGTCCCCGGCTGGCCCCTGTAACAAGGGTTACTGCATTTGCTTCTGACATATACAGGAGGGTAAACTCTTTCATAGAATAAGACAAGGCATCTTATCGCCGGAAGTATTTGCCAATCGATGCAGCTATCCTGGATATAGAAGGAAATGATCAGCTGTGGTAAACTTCTGAGCAATTACCTTGCTCGCTTTTATGGTTTGTGCGTCATCAACAGCCAGTTGGAGTTTAAGATTTTTAGCCCGTCATACAGCTTCAGCCTCACCCCTACCGATTTTAAAATCATCCTTAAGCTTCTTAACGGCCTTATCATACTCAATTTCCCGAACTTCAATTCTTTTCTCCTCAATAAGGCGTGCAATCAGGAGGGCATCAACACTATCTTTAATCAGGCATTCCTTTTTCACGCTCTCTGGAATAATAACCGTTGTGGTGTTTGTGATCTCTCTCAATAAATTCACTTTAGCCAGCAGAATCAGTGTTGAAACATCAAATACCGCCTTCACGTTTACAAAATAATAAAAGAGACTTCCAGCTTCGCCAACCTGATAAAGGCTTCGATGGAGAAAAAGAGCAGAGAGTTCTGCTCAGTTTTTCAAAAAGCTTTACATGGAGTCTTAATAGCTATTACAGATCTAGGTCCTTTAGGCTAACATGCTACTTTTTTTATTGACTTTTTGAACATATGGAATAGTATTCGCATATGATCAAAACTATGAGTTTAAAACCCAGTGATCTGCTGGTTAAAATCAAGCGGCTCTTTGAATACTCCGGCAAAAAGATACTGGAAATTCAGGAATCATGTCCTCCTGGATCCGCCGCCCCCGTCTACACGGTACGGGGGAAATACACCTCCAGGGGCTGGACCGAGTGGACCCAGGGCTTTCAATACGGATCGGCCATTCTGCAGTATGAGGCCTCCGGGGATGAGACTTTTTTGGAGATTGGACGAAGCAGCACGGTTACCCATATGGCAAATCATCTCAGCCATATGGGCGTACATGATCATGGCTTTAACAATATCAGTACCTATGGCAATCTGCTGCGGCTGATGAGGGAGGGAACGATCCCCGCCGACGAATGGGAAGCCAGATTCTATGAGCTGGCCCTTAAAGTTTCAGGCGCGGTGCAGGCAGCCCGCTGGACCGGGCTTCCGGGCAATCTGGGTTATATATACTCCTTCAACGGCCCACACTCCCTGTTTGTGGATACTATAAGGACCCTTCGAGTGCTGGCTGTGGCCCACCAGTTAGGACATACTCTCATGGGTGAGCAGGATCGGCGCATTTCACTGCTTGAGAGACTGCTCCAGCATGCCGAAACCACCGCCCGCTATAATATTTACTTCGGTGAGGGCCGGGACGCCTATGATATCCGGGGTAGAACCGTTCATGAGGTTGTATTTAATATTACCAATGGCTCCTACCGCTGCCCCAGCACCCAGCAAGGATTTTCTCCCTTTTCAACCTGGACCCGGGGCCTGGCCTGGGCATTATGCGGCTTTGCTGAACAGATAGAGTTCATAGACAACCTGTCTGAGGATGCCTTTGCCGGTCTGAAGGCCGGGAATCTCGAAGGTAAAGAGGCTCTGGTTGCGCGGATGGCCGAGACCTGTGAGGCGGTAGGGGATTTCTATATTGAGCACTCCCCCACAGACGGGATTCCCTACTGGGATACAGGAGCGCCGGGATTGGCTAACCTGGGTGATTATCTGGAAAAAGATGCAGATCCCTTTAATGATTTTGAACCGGTTGACAGCTCCGCCTCAGCTATTGCTGCCCAGGGACTGCTCAGGCTGGGCCACTTCCTGGGACAAGTGGGAAAAGAGGAGCACGGAGAGCGCTATTTTCAATCAGGGCTCAGGATAGCGGATACTCTCTTTGAGGAACCCTATCTGGCCACGGCTCCGAATCATCAGGGTTTGATCCTGCACTCAGTCTATCACCGTCCCAAGGGCTGGGATTATATACCGGAGGGGAGGAAGATCCCTGCTGGTGAAGCCACCATGTGGGGCGATTATCATGCCCGGGAGATGGCCCTGTACCTCAAGCGCCTGGCTGAGGATAAACCCTACTATACATTTTGGAGGTAAAAATATGGGCGCCGGGCCAATATGGGACTATTCAAAGCTATGCATCCATACCATAACTACCAAGCCCTGGTCCCTGGATGAAGCGATTTCACACTATACCCGGGCCGGAGTTTCAGGGATTACGGTCTGGCGAAATGCCTTAGAAGGCATGGATCCGCAAAGCGCAGGACGGCGCATTCGGGAGGCTGGCCTTGAGATCGTTTCCCTCTGCCGGGGCGGATTCTTTCCGGCTGCCGATTCTGAAGGAAGGCAAAAAGCGATTGAAGAGAACTTAAGGATTATTGATGAGGCGGCCTCCCTTGGGGCTCCCCTCATTGTTTTAGTCTGTGGAGCGGTACCGGGTCAGCCTCTAAATGAGTCACGGAAAAAGATCCGGGATGGAATTGCAGCCATTCAGCCCTATGCTGAAGAGAGGGATATCAGGCTGGCTATAGAACCTTTGCATCCCATGTATGCGGATGATCGTTCTGCCATCAATACCCTGAAACAGGCCAATGATATGGCCGAGGATCTCAATACAGAAACGGTCGGAGTTGCGGTGGATGTATACCATCTCTGGTGGGATCAGGAACTGGAGGCAGAGATCAGGCGCAGCGGCAGAGCGGGTAATCTCTTTGCCTTCCATATCTGTGACTGGAGAACCCCTACAGAGGATCTGCTTAATGACCGGGGACTGATGGGGGAGGGCTGCATCCCCATTCGCAATATCCGCGGCTGGATGGAAGAGGGCGGTTTTGATGGTTTTAATGAAGTAGAGATTTTTTCAAACCGGCGATGGGCCCAGGACCAGGAAAAATACTTAGAAGAAATCTGCCGGGCCTATCTTCAGGCTTCATGAATACACATTATAGAAAGGATCTATCATGAAAGAGCATAAAATCGGTGTCATTATGAACGGAGTTACAGGACGGATGGGCACCAATCAGCATCTCGTCCGCTCCATTCTGGCCATTCGCCGGCAGGGAGGTGTTCAGTTGGGACCCGGTGAGGTGATCATGCCGGATCCTGTTTTAGTCGGGCGGAATGAGGAGAAACTAAAGAACCTGGCCGCTGCCCATGGTTTAAAACGGTTTTCTACTGATCTGGACGCCTGTCTGTCCGATTCTTACAATCGGATCTACTTCGACGCCCAGAGAACGGACATACGCCCGGCCAGTGTGCTCAAAGCCATTCAGGCGGGCAAGGCCATTTACTGCGAGAAACCTCCTGCAACAAACACGGAGGAGGCGCTGAAACTATATCGAGCCGCTAAAAAAGCAGGGCTTAAGAATGGGGTTGTGCAGGATAAACTCTGGCTTCCCGGGCTTTTAAAATTAAAATACCTGATCGACACCGGATTTTTCGGTGAGCTGCTTTCAGTACACTGTGAGTTTGGCTACTGGGTCTTTGACGGCTTTGATCAGCCCTGCCAGCGGCCCTCCTGGAACTACCGGAAGGAGGACGGGGGAGGAATACTTCTGGATATGCTGTGTCACTGGCGCTATGTGATTGATAATCTCTTTGGCCGGGTAAAATCAGTTTCCTGTTTCGCCGCCACACATATTAAAAAGAGGGCCGATGAACAGGGTAAGGAATACTCCTGTACAGCGGAAGATGCGGCCTACACCACCTTTCTCTGTGATAACGGTGTGGTCTGTCACTTTAATTCCTCATGGGTGGTAAGGGTACGGCGGGATGATCTGGTCGTATTCCAGGTGGACGGTACCAGGGGCAGTGCTGTAGCGGGGTTACGAGAATGCCGGGTTCAGTCTGATGCCGCTACTCCCCGTCCGGTATGGAATCCTGATATTGAGAATCCCATCGATCTATACGCCGGCTGGCAGGCGGTCCCTGACAACCGGGAATACGATAATGCCTTTAAAGTACAGTGGGAGCTCTTTTTAAAGCATGTGGTTAACGATGAGCCCTTCCCCTGGTCTCTTCTGGAGGGAGCCAAAGGGGTGCAGTTGGCGGAGAAGGGCTATGAATCCTGGAAGACCCGGCGCTGGGTGGATCTGGAACCAATTTCCTGAAGGAGGACAGCATGAAAGGACCTGAGAGCACGAGTTTTGAGATTGAGGAAGAAGGGTGTGACCTGGCTGTTTTAGGGGTGGGGTCGTTTGAACAGCATTCATATCATCTTCCCCTGGAAACCGACTTCTTTTTTGCCGGCAAGGTGAGCAGTGAAGTGGCTGGAAGTCTCGATGCCCTCTTTCTCAACCCCCTCCCATATTCCAGCTCTTTGGAGCATAAGGGTTTCGCCGGTACGATCACCCTGAAACCAGATACATTAAAGCGCATAATATGGGATATAGCAGAGTCCGTTTCCGCCTGGGGCATTAAATATCTGGCTTTGATAAATGCTCACGGTGGAAATTTCATCCTTAACCCCACAGCCAGGGAGTGGAATATGGGAAACAGACTGCCCCGGATTATGCTCATCGATTTTTATAATGGTATTTCAGGCATGCGCCCAAACCTCCATGCAGGGGAAGTGGAAACCTCTTTGATGCTTTACCTGGCTCCGGAGAAGGTGAGGGCCAATAAGCCGCGTGATTTTGTTCCGGACTGGGGCAGGGAGGATCTGACTCATTTCGGTATGAAAAAGATAAGCCCTGAGGGGGTCTGGGGATTTCCGAGCAGGGCTACAAGAGAAAAGGGAGAGAAGTGGTTTAAAGAGGCCGCACATTACTGCATTGATCGGATCAGGGCCCTGAAGAGCTTTTTTGATGAAGGGGATGCATGAGGGGGGCGATATAAATTTTTAAATTTGACATTGCATTTATTGAGGTATATACTTTTTTTGTATTAGAAACTAAAGGAGGATGAACATGGAAAAAAAGTTTACAGTACTGTTAATACTTCTCTTCGCTGCCTCTTTACTATTTGCAGGAGGCGCAAAAGAAGAGAAGGGAATGTGGCAGCCCACAAAACACATTACAGTGATTGTGCCCTGGGGTGCAGGCGGATCAACCGACCAGGTTACCAGGGTTGTGGCTGGAGAGCTTGAGGACGGTCTGGGCCAGAAGATTGTGATTGTCAATCAGGGAGGGGCCTCGGGTTCTGTCGGAACAAAGGGCTGCCTGGATGCCCCGCACGACGGCTATACCTGGACTGCGGGCGCTGCTGCAGACCTGGGCGCCTACAAGGTGCGCGGCCTGCTGGAAACAACCCTGGATGATTGGGTCTTATACCTGAACGTGGCTAATGTTTCTGTAATATCCGTTCACCCGGATACGCCCTATCAGGACTTCGGCGATCTTTTAGATGCATTCAAGGCCAAGCCCGGTCAGATACCTGTAGCCACTGCAGGGCAGCTCTCTGCAGGGCATAACGCTATGGTGGCTATTCAAAAGTACACCGGGATAAAATTCAAGCACATGACCTATGACGGTGGAAACCCGGCCGTTGTTGCTACTGTAGCCGGTGAGTGTGAAGTGGTTCCCCAACTGGCCGTCGAAGAGGCGGATATGCTTGCAGGTGGAAAGCTGAGAGCCCTTGCTGTTCTGGACGATAAGCCCCTTGAGCTTAAAGGCTACGGCACCATCCCTCCAGTTACCAAGTGGATTCCTGATTTTAAGCCCGCACCGAACTATTTCGGGATCTGGGTTCCCAAGGATGTCCCAAAAGAAGTTATAGACACCTTCGGAAAGCTGTGGGATGACGTGATTAAGACCTCCCAGAAACTCAAAGATTACGCTGCTGAGCGGGGAGCTGTCATGGATCCTGCCTGGGGGGAAGAAGCTAAGAAAAAGGCTATGCCTTATCTTCAGATTATCGCCTGGAATCTTCACGAAGCCGGAAAGACAGTCATATCGCCTGAAGAAATAGGCATTCCCAAGCCGTAACGATTTCGTTTTATAAACCAATGCAGGGCATTTTTTTATTTGAAAATGTCCTGCTCTTTTTAATCTATAATTTATTAGGGCAGATCAGGGAGTATTATCGATGAAAGAGAGTAATATGCCCAGGGCGGATTTTGTAACCTCCATGATTCTTATTGCTTTTGGGATTTCGGTGCTGGTTCTTTCTCTTCAGATGCCAAGATTCGAGGAACATGACGTAAATCCTTATTCCGTGCCGGGAATTGTCCCCGGTTTTTTGGGAGCTGTTATTGCCTTTCTGGGAGTAGTTCTGTTGATCCGATCAATACTGCAGAAGGGGTATCGATTAGGCATTAGCGGCGGGACAGTTAAGGATTTCTTTAGCTCCGAGGTGACTAAGCGATTTGCTCTTACCATAGCCATCAGTGTCATCTATGCCCTGGTCCTTCTGGGCCGGATTTCCTATCCGATCGCCACGGGAGTGTATATCTTTGCCTTTATTTTCATTTTTGAGTACGAATGGAAGAAGAGTTTTTCAGACCAGTTGAAGAAAGTTCTGATGGCCCTGGTAATATCAGTTATCTTCTCTGCGGCCGTTACCGGCGTTTTTCGCTATCTTTTTTTAGTTAACCTTCCGGGTTAACTAATCAGGGTTATGTGGAGGATGGAACATGCTTGAGGGTTTACAGATGTTCGTCGAAGGTTTTATTGGCTTCATGCGGCCAAAGATAATCTTTGATGTGCTGTGGGCCACCCAGTTGGGGATTATAGTGGGCATGCTGCCGGGGCTTACCGCCACCATGGGTGTGGCTTTAATGACCACACTGACCTTTAAAATGGAAGCCTCCAATGCGGTGCTGATTTTAGTGTGCATGTATGTAGGGGCAATCTACGGGGGGAGCAGGAGCGCCATACTATTGAATATTCCCGGCACCCCGGCCAATGCGGCCACAGCCGTGGACGGCTATCCCCTGGCCAAGCAGGGCCGGGCGGGAAGGGCGATCGGGATTGCCACCACCGGATCATTTATTGGCTCAGTCATCGGCATGCTCATGCTGGCCTTTTTTACGCCCATCATCGGGAACTTTGCCTTGAAAATTCATTCGCCTGAATTTACCTGGCTGGCAATCTTTGGAATTGTGATCTGCGGAAACCTTACAGCTCCAAAGGATCCCTTAAAGGGGTGGATTGCCGGATTTGCCGGGCTCTTTGTGGCCATGATCGGAATGGAGGGTATGCATGCGCATATTCGCTTTGCCTTTGGCACCGTAGCCCTCTCAGGGGGGATTGCGCTTTTACCGGCCATGGTCGGCGCATTTGGCTTTGCCGAGATAATCACGATAATGAAGCATCCCAAGTATGAGGTGGTTAAGACCAAGATCGAGCGGGTCATACCAAAGTTCAGCGATATCAAGCGGTATTTTAAGACGATTGTCCGTTCGGGAGTTGTGGGCACCTTCATCGGCGCCATCCCCGGAGTGGGTGAGGATATAGCCGCCTGGGTGTCCTACGATATGGCCAAGCGCTCGAGCAAAGAGGGAGATAAGTTTGGCACCGGCGTCGTTGAGGGGCTCATTGCTGCGGAGACAGGAAATAACGCCTGTGTAGCGGGCGCCATGATACCTGTGCTTTCCCTGGCTATTCCGGGCTCGGCGCCCGCGGCCGTGCTCTTAGCGGCCATGTTCATCCACGGGATACGTCCCGGTCCGCTGATCATGCTCGAGTTTCCTGAGTTTGTTTTTCAGGTTGTGGCCATGGTGCTTCTGGCCTCTACGGCAATGTTGATTCTTGGATTATCCATGGTTCGTACCCTGGTCAAGGTGCTACTGGTGCCCCGGGAGAAGCTGATGCCCATTGTGTTCATTCTATGTGTGGTTGGAGCTTTTGCCATACAGCAGCGAATCTTCGATGTGGGCGTCATGGTGGTGTTCGGAGTTATAGGGTATTACATGCGGGAGATGGATTACCCGGTCGCTCCTCTGGTACTGGGGATAATTCTGGGAAAAATCCTGGATGACAACCTGAGAAGGGCCCTTACACTATCTGACGGCAGTATCATTCCCTTTTTCACCAGGCCTATCTGCACGGTTCTTGCTATAATTACCCTGCTGACCATTTTCAGCCGGATGAAGTGGTTCCAGAAACTTACGGGCTCAGTCCGTTCGGGAATAAAGGCTGTGTTTAAGGGGAAATAAAGCCATGGAAGAAAAGATTCGCTGTGGATTTGCCGGGGCCGGTTTCGCGGCCCGCTTTCACTACGAGTCCCTGAAAGCTTTGGCTGCCTTGGGGATCGAGCCGGTGGGGGTCTTCTCCAAGCGGGAGGAGAGCAGGCAGAAGTTTGCCGCTGAAAGGGGTATGAAAGCTTACAGCTCTTTAGAAGAGCTGCTCGAGGCGGTGGATGTGATCCACGTCTGTGTTCCGCCCGCCCTGCACCAATGGGTTGCGGTGGAGGCTTTAAAGAGGGATGTTCACGTGATCGTGGAAAAGCCCTTTACCGGCTTTTTCGGTCCTCCGGAGGCAATTGATTTCAGGGGAAACGAATTTCCCAAGCAGAGGATGCGCGAGGAAGCACTCAGGAATGCCTCGGGAATGCTGGAGGCCGAAAAGAAGAGCCCTGCCAGGATCTTCTACGCGGAGAATTGGGTCTTTGCCCCTGTCATCCAGAAAGAGGTGGAGATAATCGAAAAGACCAAAGCGCAGATCCTCTGGATCATTGCCGAAGAATCACACTCCGGTTCCCACTCACCCACCTACGGCATCTGGAAGCACTCCGGGGGTGGGTCCATTATGGGCAAGGGGACCCACCCTCTAACCACCGTACTCTATTTAAAACGGATTGAGGGTATGGCCAGGCAAGGTAAGCCGCTTCGACCCAAAACCGTAACGGCCAGAACCCACGAGTTAACTCGCCTGCCGGCTTTTCAGGATAAGGGATACTTGCGCACCGGCTACACGGATGTGGAGGATTACGGCCTGATGCACGTGGTTTTCGAGAATGGAACAGTGGCCGATATCTTCTCAACCGAGATCGTGATGGGAGGCGTGCACAACTGGCTGGAAGTGCTGGCCAACAATCACAGGACGCGCTGCAACATCAATCCCATGGACGGTCTGGAGACCTATAACCCGGAGGAAGAACAGTTCAAGGATATTTATGTGGTGGAGAAGATCGGGACCAGGCAGGGCTGGAGCAAGCCCGCCCCGGATGAGAACTGGATGAACGGCTATGTGCAGGAACTGTCTTATTTCTACCGCTGCATTCGGGAAGGAAAGGAGCCCTTTTCTTCCTCCCAGCTGGGCTATGATACGGTTTCAGTGATCTACTCGGCCTATCTCTCGGCTGAGAAGGGAGGAGCTGAGGTGGATGTTCCCTAGCTGATTCTCATTTTTATGGCTCAAGCCAGCCGCCCAGATGAGACCGGACATAATCGCAGTCGGTCAGGTGCGGGTAATTACGTATTATCGAATCGATTTTCTTGCACTGCCCCAGTGAAAGCCGCTCATCGGCCAGGGTTTTAACACCGGAGACCAGTCCGCTTTTACTCAATACATAGAGTATACCTGGGATGCAGCCGGAGAAATTATGGGCTGGATCAAAAACTGCGGCATTAGATTCGGTAACCTGGGCGGCAAGGGTTAACATCTCAGCCGGTATGCTTCCGGTACCGGAAAGGGCCTTGATTCTCTCCAGCTGCTCTACGGCCCGCTTCGTCCAGTAGGCCCAGTGGCCCAGCAATCCTCCGACGATCCGGAGCTTAATCAGTCCGGCACCAATATTTATCTCATATGGGGTCAACAGGTCAACTACAATAGAATCGTCGTTCCCGGTATAGAGGACGATCTCCTCGCTCCGTCCCGAGGCGGCAACGGCCCGGACTACTTCCAGGGTATGATAACGGTTAAAGGGGGCTATCTTTATAGCGGCCAGGTTGGGAATTTCTGAAAGCTTTCGCCAGAAACCTTCTGAGAGCAGGCGTCCGCCCACGGCCGGCTGGAGGTAAAAGCCCATGATCGGGATCACGGCCGCGATTTCCTGTGCATGTTGGACCAGTTGTTTTTCGTTTGTCTCTCTTAATGCACCAAGGCTAAGCAGGCCGATATGATAGCCCAACTCCCGGGCAGTGGCCGCCTCCTTGACCGCCTGTTTTGTGGGTCCGGTAATACCGGCAATCATAACCGGTTGACGGTCCCCGGCAGCACTGTTTGGCATCCAATCCCGGGCAGTAGCAATGGCCAGCTCAAGAACAGGCCTGTAAAGACCCACGGCCGGGTCATGGATTTTGAACTCGGTAGTATGGACCCCGACGGCCAACCCGCCGGCTCCGGCAGCAAGGTAGTACCGGGTCAGGGCTCGCTGATGCGGTTCGTCAAGCTGCTTCTGCTCGGTTAAGGCCAGGGGATGTGCGGGGATCACCGTACCCAGGCGCAGGGTTTCCAGAATCTTTGTGGAAGGTAATGGAAAAGAATTTTCGGTTCCCACGGCCGGCTCTTTAGATCATAAAAGGTAACAGTTAGTGAGTGATAGGAGCGATTATTGGAGCTTGAATAGGACAGAAAAGACTTCGAAAGCAAATAATTCAGGAACTGCAAAAAGCTTGGGTGTATCAATTACTTTTCGCAGGACTTCTTCAGCATTTGGATGGTTCTCATCTTCTATAAACCATCTTAAGACCACAGATGCGTAAATGACCCAGATCACAGGTTATATCCTCTAAGGTCACGCAGTACCTGTATGCTGTTCTCTTCCAGTACATTTTTTGCACTCAAACTCTTGATCTTTCTGAGAAGTTTCTGCTTCTCTTCTTCTGCCTGTTTGTCGATAAATCTTCGTCTGAATTCCTCAGGAGTGATCAGAACTGCCCGAATAACTCTTCCCTTACTTATGAGTACTGGTTCATTTGTCTTCTCAAGAGTATCCAGTACACTTCCCAGATTGTTTCTTATTGTCAGGGCATTGACTGTTTTCATAGGATCTCCTGTTTACCTTTTTCTAAAAAATAGCAGGAGAAAACATATACGTCAAGTGTATACGTGTATATACACATATAACTTATTATAATAAGGTGATTCGCGTTTGTTCGGCAAGGAGAGAACAGCAAAAAGCTTCTTTGCTAAACAGTTTACTGAAAAGTAAATACATAGTAGCCTTGCCATATTTCATAGATCTATCCTTGGAAACAAAGCCCAGCGTTCCGGGCAGGGGCCGGTTTAAGGAAAAACACGAGAATAGGGGTTTTTGAAGGCAATAAGGGCGGAGGGATTAAGCAAGATCTTTGACCCTCAGATCAGGGCGGTCAGCGAGCTGACCCTGGAAGTGGAAAGGGGAGAGACATTCTGCTTTTTTGGACCCAATGGCGCGGGAAAGACTACGACCTTAAGGCTTCTGAACGGAATCCAGTGGTGTGAGCTGGTGGCCTGCGGCAAGAAGGAGTAGCTGATCAACTCCGGCATCGAGGAGAAGCGCAGCGAGATAAAAACCGTGAATCAGAGCTTCACCTTTCCCTATATCCACGGAGAGGAATCAACGGCTTCATACAACAGGTCCTAAAACAGGGAGAAATTTTACTAGAGGTGCGGCCGATTCGTCCCAGCCCGGAGGATGTCTATTTTCATTATATAGGGAGAACGAACAATGAACTGGTCTAGAGTGCGCGCCATCATTAAAAAGGATATTCAGGCTGTTGTCTACGCCAAGCTGGTGATGATCCCGATGATTGTTATGCCCCTTGTGCTGTGTATCGCTGTACCTGCCTTTGTTACGATCCAGTCCCTATTTATGATCCTGCCCCTCATGGCATCCTCCATCGTAACGGCCAATTCGATTGTGGGGGAAAAGGAGCGTAAAACCCTGGAGACCCTGCTCTATACTCCGGTCACAAACAGGGAATTTCTGGTGGCCAAGTTATTGAACTCCTTTATCCCGGCTGTGCTGATTGGCTGTGCCGGGTTTGCCGGTTTCTTTTTGGTCCTCAACCTGATCTATTTTTTGCACAGGAATATGCTGATTATCCACTCCTGGATCTGGATGCCGGCGATTCTGCTCCTCTCTCCTTCGGTCTCCCTTATCGGCCTGTCCCTAACTCTGATGGTATCCCTCAAGGCCAAATCTTACGCCTAAGCGCAGTAGGTGGCGGGGGTGATCGTGCTGCCCTTCATTGTCCTGATCGTCGTGCAGATTACCGGAGTGATTATCTTTAAGGCTCTCTACCTTTTAAAATGCTCGGGTAAAGTATCCGCAGCTGCCGATCTGGAGTAACAGCAAATTCCTAAACGATATTACTCGATGCGTTTGGCCTGCATTTGTGCTTTGATGGCCAGCTCGGCTGCCTTAAAGGTATGCTCCTGAGTCATGGCCTTCTCCGTGCCGCCCAGGCAGTCCAGTATGAGCTTCCCAAAATAGGGAAATCCGACTTTTCCGCATACGGAGAAACGCTTTTCCCCCTCGTGATCTACCAGATACACCTGGTCTCCTTCGTTGTCTCGACTCACATCAAGATATTTCCTCAATTCGATGTACCCTTGCGTACCGAGGATAAAGGTTCTTCCGTCTCCCCAGGCGCCGAGTCCGTCGGGGGTAAACCAATCGACCCTGAAGTAGGCGGTGGCTCCGTTATCCGCTACTAAAGAGGCATCGCCAAAATCTTCAAGCTCAGGATACTGGGGGTGGTTGTAGTTAGCGACTTTACTGTGGAGAATTTTTGCATCCTTCGCACCGGCAAAGGAGAGAAACTGCTCGATCTGGTGGCTCCCGATATCGCAGATAATGCCGCCGTACTTTTTCTTCTTGAAAAACCAGGGCGGTCTCGTGTCCGGATTCATCCTGTGAGGCCCCAGTCCGATGACCTGAACCACCCGGCCTATGGTGCCCTCTTCGATGAGCTGGCCGGCATAGACTGCGCACTCTGAATGAAGGCGCTCCGCATAGTAAACGGCGTACTTCATTCCCGAATCTTCGGCCTTCCGGCGAGCTTCGGCGAGCTGATTTAAGGTTGTCAGGGGGGGTTTGTCGGCAAAGTAATGTTTGCCGTGGTCCATCACTTTTAGTCCCAGGGAACAGCGCTCAGAGGGTATTCTAGCGCTTGCGATTAAGCGTACGGATAGGTCGTTCAAAATCTCATCCTCAGAGGATGCTGCCTGAACCTTGGGAAAGGCCTGACAGAATTGTTTCACCTTGGCAGGGTCCGGATCATATACCCATTTGAGCTCCGCGCCCCCTTCCACCATGCCGTTGCACATGCCGTAAATGTGGCCGTGGTCAAGACCGATGGCTGCAATCTGGAATTCCCCCTCTTTGCAAACGGGGTTGGGTTTGCCCTTGGGGGCGTAGAACATGCCGTCCGCTTTTTGCATAGGAAGCTCCTTTTTAAAAGGTGCTATAGCAGTTGTACTAAAAGGTGTCAATAGCTGGAAAGAAATTTGGGGACTGCATACAATCTTTAAAAATCCTCCATAGAGCATTTACCTTTCCGGAGTATCATTTTCTTAAGAAAAGATTATTTTGGAGGATAGGAAATGAAAAGGAAAGCTTTACTATTGATTCTGGTTATGTTCTTTGCGATAACGGTTGACCTAGTAGCTGCAGAGTACAGCTCCAACTTTGCCCTCGGTATCAGCAGCGCCATCGTTTCCATCGAGCCGGGAACTCTCACCCAAGCGGAGAAGGAGGGTCTGCTGCTCATGCGGGAGGAGGAGAAACCGGCCAGGGATGTATATATAAAATTCTTCGAGCGGTGAGGTATTCCGAGCTTCGGGAATATCGGCCGCGCTGAGGCTGAGCATATGGAGGGTGTTAAGGTGCTCCTGGACGGCTATGGCCTGGAGGACCCAGTCGGGATGGATGCGGTTGGTGAGTTTAAGAATCAGGAACTGCAGAAGCTCTACGATGAACTGACATCAGAGGGGACCCGCTCCTTTGAGAGGGCCCTGCAGGCGGGTGCGCTAATCGAGGATGTTGATATCTTCGACCTGCGCAATCTGATCGAGAGGACCGATAAGGATGATATCAAGATTCTTTACCAGAATCTTCTAAAAGGCTCGAGAAACCACCTGCGCTCATTTGCGCGACAGCTCGACCGAAACGATTATGACTATGAGGAACAGTACCTCAGCCAGGAGGAGTTTGACCGGATTGCCGGAAGCAGCCAGGAGTGGGGTGGAACGAGCACTGATCCCGATTTCAGGTTAAAGCCATTCCGGATGGCTCAACAGTAAGCTATGTCGGGAAGAAATACTATCTAAACATCAAGATTATCATGGTAGAAACTGCAGAGATTATAGGCTCCAGCATTGCCGACGCCACGGATGCCACCGAGTTCTACGAAATGTGCAACGAAGCGGTATTTATGCTGTTCTAAAAAACGCATGCGGACTTGATCCCTTTAAGTTAGCTGAGCACCTAGTGCTTGTGGAGAAAGTTCTGCTCTCCTTATTTTTCATAGACAACCTTGCCGCCGGCTATTGTCATCTTAACTTCAATATCTTTGATCCGTTCTTCAACGCAATTGAGGAAATCATCTTCAAGAATAACCATATCTGCAAATTTCCCCGGCTCAATGGATCCTTTAATACTTTCCTCAAAAGATGAATAGGCATTATTGATCGTATAGCAGCGAAGGGCCTCCTCCCGGCTGATAGCTTCTTCCGGTACGATAACAGTGCCACGTTCAGTCTTTCTGGTAACCATGGCATACATGGCAAGCCACGGGTTGTAGGGATTGATCGAATCTTTATTGTCGAGTTTAACCATATGATCGCTTCCGGCGCTGACTTTTATCCCGCAATTGATGAGAGAGCGATATGGATGGAAATTTCGCATTCTTTCCCTGCCCAGAATATAGAGCATGGCATCACCATCCTTATAAAACCAGGCGGGTTGACAGTCAGCGATTATTCCGAGCTCCTTGAATCTAGAGAGGGCTTCGGGAGTAAAAAAATTACCGTGTATAATGGAAAAGCGTAAAGGCTGCACATCGATCGTACGATTTACCTTCTCATAGGCATCGAGCAGGAGGTCCACTGCCCCACCGCCGGTGCAATGGGCGGTCATCTTCCAGCCCTCTTCCGCACCTGCATGACAGAGCCTGGCAAGCTCACCGGCGCTGAACTGGGCTATGCCTCGATAGTCCGGATCTGCAACCCCGAATAGTTTATTGGCCTTATGGCCCCAGGGTTCGCGGAGATAAGCTGTTCCGGTTAGTATACCGCCGTCTATTAAAACTTTCAGAGCGCCGATTCTGATCCATTCATCCCCATAACCGGTGGAGAAGGCCAGTGCTTTAACAGATTCCCTGATTTCTTTTAAAGGCGTTTCTTTAAAGGGGAAATCCACAGCTATATTAATAAATACCCTCAAGGTAAGCATTCGCTTCTCTTTCATATAACGGTAGAGTGCTATGTCTTTCTCGGAAAGTAGGCCCGAAGTAACTCCCGTAAAACCGACCCGGTTGTAAAGATCAAACATCTTCTTCAGTGCCAGGGCGCGCCTTGAGATTGAAAACGTTTTTTCAGGGGGCTGTTTGAGCAGTTTGAAAGCCGTAAAACGGAGCTTTCCATTCAGTTTTCCCGTTGTTTTGTCCTTAAGAATTCCCGGGTGTCCGGTTTTTTCGCTAATGTTGCTAACACACATGGCGGATGAATTAATTACCCCTCCGAATGTACCGTTTAAAAAAACCGGATTGTCTGGAGCAGCCGAGTCGAGCTCCTCAAGCGTAGGGGCGCGCAGTTCAAGCAGCCGTGTAGAGAACATTTTCGGGTGTATTATCCATTCCCCATCCGCTTTAGATTTTGCCTGCTCTTTGATCCAGGTTAAAAGGTCTTTGAGGTTACGGGGGTTTGGAAGTGATTGTTCAAGCTCACTCAATGATGCCATTTCCGGATGAGCGTGTGCCTCGATAAGTCCGGGTACAACTGTATGCCCCTGAAGATCAATTTTCTTAAGTTTAGCTCCACCTAAAGATAGAATATCCCTGTTCGACCCTACCTCCAGGAAACGGTCTCCTTTTATGGCCACAGCTTGAGCAATAGAGAAAGCACTGTCTACCGTGAGAATTTTACCATTGAAGTATATGGTATCAGGCGCTGCCATATCTCTTGAATTACTTCCTCTATTCAATATCTATGCTATTACCTTTAAAATATTGTGTGTTCAGCGCAAAAAAAAATCAAGTCAGCGACCGGAGGAAGTCCTGTGGACGTCCGAATCTATCCTGTGTTGGACTTTTGCTTTAAGAACTTCGGTTGCGGATGTAATCTGCGCTGGGAAATAGCCGTAAGCCCAACCTTCTACACCAGATTCAAGTTGGACCTGATATAAGAAATATGAGCATTCTCGATCCACCATTCTTAGCTCGAACCTTCCATTTCTGAATAAATTTTCAACCATTCCCCATTTTCTTCAGTTACAGCTATGATGTCCAATGGCATTAGCGGCTGCTTTCTTTATTATTGGCAATACCCTCTAAAGAACGTACCCCTCAAGGGGAAATTAAGTAATTTTTTTCTGGGGTTTGCCGGGGAAAAAATCCTTGAGTACAGAGGAAGTTATAGCAAAACAGAAAACAGTATTTGGAGGCTGTTAGTGACAATTATACTGAATGCATACGAAGCGATGATCGAAAACAGGCAGCTTACAATCGATATGCCCAGTAAGATGTTCAGAAGCAGATGACTGAATATATTTACCCCGGGCAGGAGCCCAATGCATAACAGCCCCTACAGGATGTGTTGAGTCGTGTTGAGTATTCTATTTGACAAAGGTAATACAAAGTATTAAATTGATAGGCTATTATGATTAAAGTCAAGGATCAATAGGATCCTTGAAAGATTATGCTTTGTAAAAAACAATAGGTGACTGTATACTGTCTTTAACCCCAAACCAGGGAAGGAAAGGGGAAAGGGCAGTAGATGAACGTTAAATTTTCTGTGGCGCTTTGCGACCACGGGGAAAAGGTTTGTTAAGTCACCTACTGTATTTGTACCAATAAACTGTGTGCTCATTTGGGACCGCGAATATTTCCTAAGTAAAGTCAAGCTCTTTTTTCAGATTTATTTTCACCTCCTTTGCACAGCTTATTAACAGGCACTAAATATTGAATTTGATCTTCCTTTTTGTCCCGATTCTTTTTCAAGTGCTCAAAGTCAGCATCAAATTGGGATTGCACAAGCAATTCGGAGAATGTATTCTTTAGGATAATTCCAGCGGGGAGAGTTTTACCACTTCTCTTTGAGGAGTTATCCCGCAAACAAATGGGAAGCTGCCTCGGCTGGCCCGAAAGGGGCTTATACGAAGTGGAGCTCTCCCCATTTTTGATATGAGTTTGCTGACTCTTTTTTAGCTTATCCATATTTTTTGAATTTGCGGAGTTCTTTTTTCGTTGAGATTTGCTGGGGAACTTTTCCAGTTCAACAATTTTACTCTCTTCGTGATCCAAAAGATCCAGCTCAATTCGGATCTCCTCTTCAACCTCCTGGAAATCAAAAGGTAACGCTGCTGCTTGCTCCATCGGTCCATAAATCTTTGTAGTAGATACAGATACCTGGTATATATTCTCTAAAATCCCTTCGGAGACGCGCGTAAGACAGAGTTCTTGAAATCGTCTGAGAAACTCCTCTCTTTCCATCTTAACAATCGCTGCTAAACAAATACGATTTTCTTAATAAATAGCTGAGAGTCTCTTTCAAGGCTTGGGGTAAAATCTGTCAAACTCTGGTGAAATGATAACGGTTTCTCTTAACGAATATTCCTTTAGAAAAGTAAGAACTTCATATGCCATTGAGGTCTCGGGAAGTTCTGCCTTTCCAAGGAGGACAACTCAACAGCTTCAATAAACGACTTGGAGCGAACCTGGATTATCCGGCGTAAGATGATCTTGCTGAAAGGTATCAACGGGGTTTAAAGGTACTATGCGGAATAATCCGGGAGGCGGCATACCACCGCGGTCCACCTCCTCAGGTCGGGGGTCGACATCAATACCATCCGAGCTTGACTGTGACACGTCTCTTTGGAGACTACAAACCGCTATGCCGAAGTAGACCTCGAAATGAAGGCAAAAGCCTTGGCGACATGTGCAGTGACTCCTCGAAAGAAGAAAGCCGATCGTGAACCTCTGTGGCGTAAGGATCGCGATCTGATGGATTTCCTGGCTTCGCTGTAGCTGCTGGTAATCCGATTATGTGGTGAGGATTCGACCTAACATTCTATGCCTGAAGGATTTACCGGGCTTACGCCACATAAATCGCCACACCACATAACAGCAAGGATCACAGACCTGATTTAAAGCAATTCATATGAAAACTTAAAAATCTTAGGTGCATTGAATCAAGAAGAAAATATTCAGTTTATCTTTCGAATGCCTGAAACATATAAGGAATGTTTGCGAGTAATAAAGGATGCAACCCAAGCGGATTCATGGATTACTATAGGCAAATTATCTTAAGAAGCATCTCATCATAATCGGCCCACAGCTGAGTACAAGAGTTACGAATCAAAAGTAACGATAGAGGGCAAGGAATATAGAGCAATAGTAATTCATTCCGATGTTTTGGATAAGCGAAGGCAAAAGAAAATTGCTCGTAGATTAAAACAATATAAAACTGAGATAGAAAAAACATATAAAAAGGTAAAAAAACTTGAGTTTCAGAGTGAACAAACTGCTAAAGCTTTTATCGAGATACTACCAGAGGGTAAGTATCATAGACTTGAATGGGGAATAGAAAAACAAGAAATCTATAAACGTGGTCGACCTAAAAAGGATAAAAAAAAGAAGTTGCCAAGATTTACTACAAACTGAAAGTTAAGGTTATTCCAGATGGAAAATTGTGTGAGATGCATTCAAAAAAAGAATCTTAATTCTTCCGGCGCCGGGTGAATTTCCTGAGAGATCTGTTTTTGCTTCAAACCGCCCTACCAAACAGACACAGTATCAGGATAGCCGTGGATGAGCTGGTCGGGGGTCAGAATTTTCATACCCTGTATCTGCGATGTTGTAATGATTATCCGGTCGCACGGGTCTTTATGAATAGCAGGCAGCGCACTTGCTCGATCTGCTATAAGCCAGTCAATCGGAATATCCTGGATGCCGTGGAAGAAGAGAGCCTTAAAATAGAAAACTGGCTTTAGTAATTTTTACATTCCTTATATTTTTATAGATTCTAATCTATTAGTAGTCTTTCCTGCAGCAGAGTCTGCATATCCCTCCTTCCATCAAGAACACAGTGGATGAAAACATCATTCCCGAGCAATTGATAGATAATTCGATAGGGCTTGAAGTGGATCTCAAGGAAATCAGATACAGCTATTCTCTCAAGTTCTGGCGGGATATTTCCCATGGCCGGATAACTTTCCAGTTTTAAAATAGCGTTTTTTATATTTTCAATAAGGCTGTGGGCTTTTGAAGAGGAATAGCGCTCGCTGGTATATCTATAGATATCAAAGAGATCTTCTTCAGCATCAGATACGAGATGAATGTTATACTTCATTTTCCCGGAAGACCGAGATTCTCTTTTCTAGATCATTAAACGAATCATGGAGAGGTTTTATCCTGCCCTTTTTTAAGTTACCGCTGCTCTTAGCAAGAATTTTTAAAAGTGCAAGACTCTCCTGTGTCTGTTCATATACACGTATGTCCTGAACAATAACCTTTGCTACTCCATTTTGTGTAATAACTAAAGTTTTACGATTATCAGTAACATCTCGAATAATTTCCGATGCGTGCACTTTCAAATAGCTTATAGGTTTAATTGAATCTGCCAGTTTCATTATTCCCCCTATCTATTCTTGACTATAATATAGTCCGTATTTTGGTATAGTACAAGTGTTAGAAACTTTAAACAGGGCAAACTCATTTAAAATGGAAGACGCCTACCAAACAGACTCAGTATCAGGATAGTCGTGGAATGAAGGTACAATCTATAAAAGGTTAAGCAAGTTAGCCCTACTGCTCCCTTTGTAAATTCGTATAGATCAAGTTCAATAACCTCAATCCCTCGTTTTCTTGATTCTTTAGTTATTTTCAAATTAAATGCAGAGACAATAACTTTTTTTAAGGGTAATAGGAAGGAGATTCAGTGCGCAGGTAAGTAATACTTCATCTGTGGCTTCTATAAGATCAAAACCTTTGTTTTCCAACAATAAGATGGTGTTATAACCGAATTGGGAGGCATGCTGGCCGTTGCCTGGACTAACTTTTTTCAGATTTTAATAGTACTGGTGGGGTTGATCATAATTCTGCCCCTGTATATCAGTCTGGCAGGAGGATGGAGTAAAGTAGTTATGGCTACATCAAAGAATTTCTTTGCCATTTTACCGGCCAAGAGTTCGGAACTAGCGTCTCCGGACTTAGGCGGCTGGCTGTGGTGGATCAGAGCCATACTGGGTGTCATACCCGTTTACCTTGCCTTTGTGGCTATGGCCCTGATCAGCAAGGGTGTCCTGGATGGGGCCGTGATAGCAGTTGTCTTCCTTTATTTCTGTGGCGGCTATTCATTCTTGGGCCCGTTCATTAACTACAACGTTTCTCGGTTAAGCAAAGTTGCCTATATTCATCTTTTGAATACCTAAAACCGTCTACTCTCGAATGCAATCATAGTTTTAATCCATTTAACGAGTAAGCTAACCGGCGCCGCCGAAAAAAAGGCCCTTTCGTTCAACAAAAACAGGTTCCCGATCTTAAACACCCGTCGGCGTCAGGTTAAGCGATTTGTTAGACCCACTCTTGCATCTATACCAGAACGATTATCTGATTTTCAAAACCGACTATACCTCCAATAGGCAGATGAATCATATGTGCAGTGCATCACGGTGAAAACATCTCTTGTAAGATTGTCAGGACATTATTAAGAACTACTGACGGTAATCGACCGAGAGACCGTATAATACGATCGTGATCGACAGTACGGATTTGATCAAGAACTATATAACCAACCTTCCTCTGAAACCGACAGGTGACACGAAAAGGATATGGATGATCGCCGGTTGTCATTGGAGCAACGATGAATGTCCTTAAGTGGGTGTTCAGTTCATCTGGTGAAACCACGACACAAGGACGAGTCTTCCGTATCTCGCTACCAAGAGTCGGATCTAGATTGACGAGGAAAATATCTCCTCGATGTACCTCCTCGACCGTCACCATTGCCACTCATTCTCATCGAAGTGAGTAGGAGAAGGAGGATCCAGAAGCTGATCTCCCTTTCGATCGTGGAGAAGTTTCGCAGCTTCCGCCCATCCTGAACGGCGCTTCATTCTAGAGGTGATAATGATAGCCCCTTCGCGAACGTGAATGTCAACTTCATCATTGAGTTTAGCCTCTTCGATAAATGGTTTAGGCAGACGCACTCCTCGAGAGTTTCCTATTTGAACAAGTCGTGCTTTCATGTTTCAGAACCTCCGCACGGTAATTACAATATAATCACGACTGGTTTGTCTGTCAATACCTCAGTAGAGTGATATCCAGTAGTATTCTTGGGATGGTTAAAATGCGACTTCTATTTGTTTCTTTTGGGTTTTCACACGATTTTTTCATAAAGTTGATGACACTATTTTCATCATTTTATCGTAAAGCTAAATCCTTTTAAAAAAAGTTCAGATCTTTAGGAGATTAACATTTTCCATTTAAATATTGTACAGTTTTGAAGCAGTATAACAAATTTATATGTATTATTGTATTGTAGCCGCATAAGTAGAAAAAGGCAACGATAGGTGGATATGAATTTTAGAAGTTATCTGGACCATGTAGTGAATATACCACGAGGTAAAATCTCTTACTATATTAGATGAGTTAATCGCTATTTATCTTTTGTAAAAAGAGAGTAATACATTATAGAAAACCCCGAGAGTGTTAAATCATTTATTACCTATATACCCTAATTCCGGTTGGCCTGACTGGCTTGTAAGGCAGGCAGAAGATGCCGTTAGGTACTATTTCTATTTTAATGAAAAAAAGAAACGAAACAGTACTTAAGGAACAACAAATGCAAAAAACAAATATACGGACACTGAAGATTCCTTAGCCCAGGCCATTCGTGATACAAGAAAAGTTCTCAGACTGAAACAAAGATCCTTACGAACGGAAAAAAGTTATCTTTGCTGGCTTCGTCGCTTTACAGAATATCTGAAATATCCTCCCATATCGGAATTTACGGCTGATGATCTTAAACACTACCTTTCTCATTTAGCTGTAGATAAGCATGTCTCAGCTGCAACCCAGAATCAAGCATTCAACGCACTTCTCTTTTTCTACCGACATATTATTAAGGTGGAAATATCAGATTTAAGTGGATCCATTCGTTCAAGAGTCCCTCAACGCCTGCCTGTTGTTCTGACAAAAAAAGAGATTCAGATTATTTTAATTCATCTTTCAGGGGTCAGCTAACTTATGGCTTCTATCACTCGGTTTTTCCGCCAGAACGATTGACTTCATCTTAAGACACTACCCTCCTGGGGAGTATACCGTGAAGCAAAAGAAATGGTAAATGAATAAACCCATAAAACGTATCAAACTGTGGGGACCACGAATTGCTCGACGAAGTATCGAGCGGACAGAGGATCACCGGTCGCCTTTTCGATCATTTCATTCCAGTGGTAAAGTTTCCCCGGCTTGAATATCTTGTACCTGAAGAACTGTCCCACCCTTTTCTGGTTTACAAACTTCACCTTCTCATGGTTATCTGCCAGATGGATGTTCTGCACAATATAGTGATGCATCTGGGAGGCGAGCAATTCACCCAGCAGGTAGTTGTGATAGTAACAAGGTGCCGAGGCAAAATGGATCTTGGAGGCCCAGTCCGGTTCACTCCGGCCTTCGGGCGTATTCACTAACTGATACTTTTTAACCGTCTGCCACCAGAGCGCATTGAGGTCCTGATCGGGATTATCGTAGAGATGCTTTTCAAAAGCGTACATCACCATGGCCCAGCGAGCAAAGATGAGTTGTTTGAGCCGGGCGTACCGGGAACTCACCTGCTCGATTTCCGTCCGCTGCTTATCGGAAAGCCCTATCATGGCCTGCATCCAGCCGGCATCTCGGCTCAATCGGCCAAAGAACATGGCCACTGCTTCGGTTGTAAAGATATGAGCCGGCTCTCGAAGCAGGTACGGTATCTGTGGATCGTGATACAGATCGTACACCCCGTGACCCAATTCGTGCAGGATCGTCTCCATCCAGCGCTCAACATTCTTGATATTGCACAAAATCCTTACGTCCCCCTCGCGATCCATGTCCTCGCAGAAGGCGTGGGGATTCTTTCCGTCTCGCTCGTAAAGATCGCTGCGATCGAGTATAGATTCTACCGGCAGATCCAAACTTGCATAGAAACGCTTTGCTATTTCTTTCACATCCCGGTCTCTGTAATAGGCGTCCAGGTCAAGATCGTAGACCAGGGGTGTTTCCTGGAAGAACGGATCGTGATAATGCCAGGGCATGAGATCAGGCGGATCAACACCGTATGTTTTTGCCAGCATCCCATCCAGCTCTGCCTTTAACTCGGAAAAGGGTCCACGGGTCAGCTTATCGAGTTGATTGAAAATGGAATCTAACTCATCCACCTCTTGCTCCGCTGTGGTAAGGGAAAGGCTGTGGTAATTATCAAATCCTAATCCCCGGGCCCCTTCGTTTCGCAGTCTGATCAGTTGTAAGAGATCCTCTGCAACCCACTGGCCCACCTGTTTGCTGGCAAGCCAGGCCTCCTTTCTGTTGTCTGAATCTGTTTCGGATTTCAGTATCTCTTTGATCTCGTTATCGGTGACCTTCTTCCCCCTTAAGATGCCCCGAAAGGTGCTGAACTTCCTGTCAACCATAGTCTCCAACTCCACGATCTTCGTGAGCAGGTTCGGCTCTATCTGATTCGCAAGGTAGGCATTGTACAGAACATCGAGTTGGCGGGTCATTACCCTGTCCTCTACCGATCCGGTATTTTTAAGCTTTTCCAGCCGAGCGAACTCTTCCGTGTTGCTGTAGATCCTCCGTATTTCAAGCTCCAGCTTGCCGTATCTATCGTATGCCGTAGACCTACCGGAGATCGCTGCCTCCCAATAAGCAAGCTTTACCTGTTTCATCAAAGGCTTGATTCGTTTGAGGTGTTTTTCAATAAACTCGATCAATTGTCACTCCTTCTCTTTATTCCTTTTTTACGGTATGGTCGTGAAAATTTCCTTGAGCATGCATTTGATTATGGAGCTTCCTGTGAGCAGATTATTGATAGTAAAATTTAATTGACAGTAAAATTCATATCACAGGATGGTCGAGATATCAAGGAGATGAGAGAAATTTTCACTAATATAAAATGCCGGAGATTCCCGCTGCCCAGGCATCCGGGCGGGCTAAATACCACAACAACAATGTCAACCTTTCTAAAAGCACGAGAGAAATCTATATGACTGGGGCTTAAATGCGAAGATCTTTTCTTATAAATGTTTATTAATACTTATTGGCCTATGCCCTGCCCATAACCAGAGCAAGCAGTGCCATTCTCAAATATACACCGTTATGGGCCTGGCGGAAGTATGCGGCATTGGGAAGCACATCCACATCGGTGGAGATTTCATCGACCCGCGGCAGGGGATGCATAATGGCAATGCCTTTCTTCCCTTTCTCAACAAGTTCCCGGTTCAGCACATAGCTCCCTTTAAGGCGCTCATACTCAGCCGGATCTTTAAAACGCTCCTGTTGAATGCGGGTCATATAGATTATGTCTGCCTGAAGGGCGTCTTCGATCCGGGCTGTACTATCTACCGTTATTCCTCTATCCTCCATATCCGAAGTGATGCGGTCCGGCATTCTAAGCTCATCCGGGGCGCAGTATATATACTGAGGATTAAAAGGAGCCAGCGCATAGGAGAGTGAGTGCACGGTGCGCCCGTATTTAAGATCACCCACCATGGCGACTTTAAGCCCCTCCAGGCCTCCCTCCTCCTTCTGAATAGTGTATAGGTCAAGCAGAGCCTGGGTGGGATGCTGTCCGGATCCGTCTCCGCCGTTGATGACAGGAATCTCCACAGCGTCCGCTATAATCTTTGCTCCGCCTGTCTGGGGCTGGCGTATCACGATACAGTCCACATACCCGGCCACGGTTTTACCCATATCCGCTAAGGACTCTCCCTTTTTGGCTGATGAACTCCCTGCATCGGCCACTGTAATCGGCCGGGCTCCCAGCCTGTTTATGGCTGTTTCAAAGGAAAGCCGTGTGCGGGTGGATGGCTCTAGAAAGATAACAGCTACCAGTTTGTCTTTGAGCAGGTCAGAGATTCGCTGTTTTTTCACAAGCTCTTCCATCTGTGCAGTAACCTTCATTATATGCAGAAGATCCTCTTTAGATAGATCTTCTGTAGTCAGTATGTCCCTGCCCTCAAAACTCATCTCTTACTCCTTTCACGGATCTTCTCAGCGCCGGTTTTTATAGCTTTAATAATGTTAATGTATCCTGTACAGCGGCAGAGGTTGCCCCTAATAGCCTCTTTTATCGCAGAATTGGAGGGATCCGGATTTTTATCCACCAGGGCCTTTGCCGATAGAATCATTCCCGGGGTACAGAACCCGCACTGTACTGCACCCTCTTCAATAAAAGCCTCCTGCAGGGGATGGAGCTCTTTATTCCCTTCCGGGACAAGCCCCTCGATTGTAGTGATCTCCCGGCCGGCTGCAGAAACCGCCAGGGTCTGGCAGGAAAGAATAGCCCTGCCGTTAAGAATTACTGTACAGGCGCCGCACTCTCCGATACCGCAGCCGTATTTGACTCCTATTAGATGAAGCTTGTCCCGCAGTACATTCAGCAGAATTTCATTAGGCTTAACCTCAATGGAATGCTCTTTTCCATTGACTTTCAAAACAATGGGTATTCTCATTCTTTTACCTCCCTCCCGGCTCCGGATCTATTCCAGGCCGTTGTAAGGGTATCCTGGATCAACACCGAGGCTGCCTGTGTTTTATACACGGCTGTGGAGCGTGCATTCCGCGGAGAAATATCCTGGCTCACCATTTCCGCTGCCTCAGCGAGTAAGCTTGCAGTAAGCTTTTTTCCGGCAAGTGCTTTTTCCACATTAAAAGCCCGAACCGGCTTAGGCGCCACGGCGCCCAAGGAAATCCGCACATTCTTGCATATGTCTCCTTCACCTTTCACATACACGGCACAGTTTATCTTGGCTATATCAAGCTTAACACGTCCGATCTTTATAAAGGCTGAACCTGAGGATGCATCAGGTTCAGGAATCAGTATTGATGTTAATAATTCTCCCTGTTCCAGTACCGTCTTTTTAGGCCCGGTAAAGAATTCTTCAATGGGTAGAGTTCTCCGTTCGATTTCTCCTCGTCCGTTTTTTCTACTTACTTCCACTTTGGCATTCAGCACTATAAGAGGAGGCGCGGCGTCTGCCCCGGGAGAGGCGGTACAGAGATTGCCCCCTAAAGTAGCCATATTCCTTATCTGCATGCCTCCCATACTGTTCACTGCCTCACAGAGGGCAGGATATTTCTTCTTTATTCGATCATCTTCTTCAATTTTGCACAGCAATGTCGCAGGCCCAATTCTAAATCCATGCTCAAACTCTACGAAATCAAGCTCGTTTATACCAAGAATGGAAACCAATGCCTTCGGTACTATCTCCCCGGTTTTAATATCATTCAGGAGATCGGTTCCTCCTGCAAGAACCTTCACTCCCTCCGACTTCAGGTATTCCAGTGCTTCTTCTACAGTTTTAGGGCTGTAATAGTCAAAATCGCAGTCGATCACCTGTGAATTAGACATGGTCCCTTCCTTCCTTTACCGCTTTTAAAATTGTCTCCGGCAGGATCGGCAGCCTGGTGAAATAGATACCTGTCGCATTCTGAATCGCTAAGGCAATGGCTGCCGGCACGGGGTTTAAAGCGGCCTCGCCGATTCCCTTAGCGCCCATTGGACCTGTGGGCTCGTATGTGTCGGCAAAAAACACCTGGAAATCTTCCGGATCCGGGAGATCTTCGGGTCCAAGCATTTTATAATTGGTCAGCAGGCCCTTACACCGAAGATTCCCGGTTTTTTCATCGTACTGCGTATCTTCCACTAAAGCATATCCGGCGCCGCGGTAGAAACCGCCGTGAAGCTGTCCCCGTGCAAGAGTGGGATTGATAACCACACCGGCATCGCTTCCGGCCGCAACCCTTTTTATCTCTACCCGGCCGGTCTGCATATCCACTTCAACCTCGACAAAATAGGTGGTATATGCCGGAGGGCAGTTGACCTTGCGTATGCTCCCGGCTGCAATTGCGGTGCCCCAATCCTTGTTCATGGCAGTCTGGGCCGCTTTGGCTAAGGTAATATGTTTTTCAGGCATTCCCTCAACATAGATTATCCCCTGGCCCAGCTTAAAATCAGGCTTTGTCTTGAGCGAGCCCACCGGGGCGTCCAGAATCCTGGATGCATACTCTAAAAGCACTTTTTTTGCCTCCCGGGCTACCTCTAAAACAGCCCCGCCTCCGCAGTATACGCCTCTTGTAGCATGGGTGCAGACATCATAACCGGTTGAGCGTGTATCCGCCGGAGATATACCTACTTTTTCAAAGGGCACTCCGAACTCCTCAGCAACAAGCTTGGCAGCCGCATCCAAGGTTCCTCCGCCGTGGTCCATCAGGGCGGTTAAAATATCGATTGAGCCGTCCTCATTGACTTTTACCTGGGCGGTGGTGAAGTCTTTGACTTCTCCCGGAACAGGAGCTCCGGTTCCAGAGGTATGGAATCCCCTGGCCATGCCTATACCCTTTCTGAACCGGCCCGTCTGGGTTTTTGGATCCGGGCGGTCTTTCCAGCCGATGAGTTCTGCGCCTCTATGGAGGAGTTCTTTCACGCCGTCTGAATGGATGAGGGAGCGTACCGTGGGTCCCTGGCCCCAGAATATTTCGCCCAACCCCACATAGTTCTTAATACGTATCTCAATCGGATCTATACCTAGTCTTTCCGCCAGCATGTTCATAGTTGTTTCAACGCCGAAGGTTACCTGGGGCGCTCCGTACCCCTGCATGGCGCAGGTCGGCACTTTATTGGTATATACTGCCACGCCCTCATATTTAAGATTGGGCATCCGGTAGAGGGAATGCCACCAGCCGGCCAGTACGCCTAAATAGGATAAGGCCTGAATATGATGGGAACCGATATCCACAGAGGCCTTCATCTCTCCGGCAACCAAAGTTCCATCCTTTTTTGCCCCGATCTTGAGTGTGTAGCGTGAGGGATAGCGGCAGTGATCATACATGTCTTCCTCGCGGGATTGAACAATCCTGACAGGTTTACCTGATTTTAAGGCCAGGGCCACCGTAATCAGGACTACGGGGTTTGTATGTATCCCGGAGCCGAAATGGCCGCCCCCGGTAATCCTGACCACATTGAGCTTGTTCAGGGGAATATCAAAGATATCTCCGATCAAGATCCGGGTATTATGCAGGGCCTGGGTTGTAGGCCAGAGGGTGATTCCCCCGTCTGGCTCGGGCCTGCACACGCAGGATCTGGGCTCGAGCTGGCAGTGATATACTCTGGGAGTGGAAAACTCATTCTCCACAATCACATCAGCCTCTTTGAATCCCTTATCCACGTCCCCTTCAGCAACCTCTCTCGTACAGGCTATGTTGCTCTTGATTGTGATTTCCCTGTCTTCCAGATATACCTTCTCATGGATCAGGTCTTTCCTGGCAGCAAGGGCTTGCTCAATTGTCATATAGGAAGGCAGCATCTCCCATTCGACCTTTACCGCCCCGGCTGCTCTTGCTGCAAGTTCCTCGGTTTCCGCAGCTACTGCGCCGAAAGGATCGCCCACCTGCCTCATGTGATCGGTAAGCACCTGCCAGTCCTTATAAGTTGCCCGGGGTACTGAGACCTGACGCAAATTAAAGTGCTTCTGGGGTGTATTCTTAAAGCTTAAGCACACCGCCCCTAAGCTTAAAGCTTCGGAAAAATCGATGCTTTTAATCCGGGCATGTGGATAGGGGCTGCGCAGAATCCGGCCGTGAAGCATTCCTGTAAGGTAAATATCGGAAGGATAGACTTCCCTGCCGGTCACCCGGGCAATTCCATCCTTCCTTGGAAAATCTTTCCCCAAAAAGTGATATTTCTTATTGCTCATCTTGAAACACCCTTTCTTAACCTAAACTATTTACCGTTTCTTATGATAATCCAGTATCCATTGAGGATAATCGGCTCCAAGTCTTCCTGAAACATCAATACTTGCATCAATAAACAGCTCGGCATATTCAGAAAGCTGTTTCTCGTGCAGATCAACTGATATCCCTACCATTGCCATAGAGCCGATCACCCGGTTTTGACTGTTGAAGATCGGTGTTGCCAGGGCATTGATGCCGTTATGGAACTCCTGGTAATTATAGGAGACACCCGATTTATAGATTTCATCAAGCTTCTTCTGCAGCGTAACAGGATCCGTGATTGTTCGTGCGGTATAAGATTTAAGATCATTTTCTTCAATGATCTTTTTTCTTTCCTTATCCGGAAGGAAGGCTAAGACGGCCTTTCCCGAGGCCGAGCAATGCAGAGGCATGACTTCGCCGCGTCCCACAGAGACCCTGGTATTGATATGTCCGCAGATCTCCATTGCGATACAGTATTTGCCATTGTGGAGGGCAAAGAAGGTGGTTTCTTCAGTTTCCCTGTGAAGGTCTTCCAAATAGGGCAGGCAGATCGCGGCCACATCCATTCCCTCTACTACAGATTCTGCTAAACGCAGATGCGCAAAGCCCAAAAAATAGCGGCTATCCGACTTTCGCTGATAGATATAATCATATTTTTTTAAAGAAGCCAGTATTCGGTAGCATGTGGATGGTGGGATATTCAGAGTCTCGCTGATTTTTTTGTTGGTTAACCCGGTCCTGTAGTGGATGCGCAGGATTTCTAAAATACTATGAATTTTATCAATTGAAGGCATAAAACATTTCTATCCCGACTTTAAAATATGGGCTTTAATCCAGGCTGTCAATATCGTATAAAAGAATAGGATTCCATATAATGATAAAGTTCCAACCGGGTTGAGGTTGACAGTTAAAATATATATATTAACGTGTATTGATTAAAGTAGGGGGGCTGGACCTCTGATTATGAACAAGAATTGCGGCCTTTAGGGGGGTTAGAAGATGCAGACAATATTGAAAAGCAAAACTGTGGAAGTAAGGATAGATACTGAAGGCCCTGTTGTAATGATAGGTGAGAGGATCAACCCCACAGGACATAAAAAGCTGGCTGCGGCATTGAAAGAGGGGAACTTCGGCTATGTCCGGGAGCTGGCGGCCCGGCAGGTAGAGGCGGGCGCTCATGTGCTGGACGTGAATGTCGGCGTACCAGGTATGGACGAGGTGAGCCTGCTGCCTGAGCTTGTGAAGGTTGTTGCAGACCATATAGATGTGCCGCTCTGCCTCGATTCAAACAATCCGGAAGCCCTGGCAGCCGGCCTGGCTGTTTCACCGGGCAAACCGCTTGTTAACTCAGTGAACGGAGAGGAAGCACGTTTGCAGTCCATTCTGCCCATTGTAAAAGATCGGGGAGCGGCGGTAATCGGCCTGACAATGGATGATAATGGTATCCCAAATGATGCAGAGACCCGGCTATCCATTGCCGGGAAAATCTTAGAGCGGGCCGCCAGCATAGGAATCCCGCAGGAAGATGTAGTGATCGACACACTGGTATTAACGGTCGGAGCGGATCAGAATGCTGCTTTAGTCACTCTAAAAACGATTGAGCTTGTGCGTCGGGAGTTGGGTGTAAATATTAATCTGGGGGCAAGCAATGTTTCCTTTGGCCTGCCGGACCGGCATACAATTAACCAGGCGTTTTTAGCTCTGTCCTTCGGCGCAGGCACAAGCTGTGTGATAACCGATCCTGTGAAGCTTGCCAGAACTGTTTTGGCGTGTGATCTGCTGCTCGGGCGTGATCCGTACGGCAAGCAATATATTGAACATACACGTAAACAGCAGAAGGCTTAAAGATTGCCTTTTCTGAAAGACTTTGAATTAATCTTAGACGTTAAGCAGGTCCTGCGCGCCCAGGGTGCTGACCCGGCGGCATTAGAGGAACGCAGTCCTATGCTTTTAGAATCCGCAGAGAGGGCGCTGCGGGAGGGGATGCCCCTGGTGGAGCCAAAGGTGCTTTACCGTGAACTGGAAGTAAAGTCCCCTGGCCATGAGAAGCTTTTCCTCTCAGGCGGTGAATCTTTGAAGGGCCGGTTCATTTCAGAGAACCTGGGGCGGGCAAGAGAAGTGTTTATAATCCTATGCACTATAGGCCGGGCGCTCGAGAGGCGTGTGTCGGAAATTACAGAAGTAAACATGGTAGACGGACTGGCTTTGGATGGAGTCGGATCCGCTGCTGTAGAAGCCCTGGCAAATATCACATGCCGCTATTTTGAGAACAAGGCTTCCGAGGCCGGACTGCAGTCGTCCATGCCCTTTCACCCGGGTATGGAGGGCTGGCCTGTAGAGGACGGCCAGCCCCAAATTTTCAATCTGTTGGACGGAGAAGAGATCGGTGTTAAACTCACATCGAGCTGTATGATGATTCCTCAGAAATCGCTTACCATGGTAATAGGGATTGGACCTGACATGTATAAGCGTGGAAGCGCCTGCGATTACTGCAGCATGAAAGAGACCTGTCCATACAGGTAGTT
>JAUWZD010000122.1 GCA_030615505.1 Spirochaetales bacterium
CATGAGGACTGGCTGACCGAACATATGTTCATTATGGGCGCCAGGCCTAAAGGTAAGGACAGAATTACCTATTTCACGGGAGCTTTTCCCAGCGCCTGCGGCAAGACCTCAACGGCTATGATTCCCGGTCAGCTCATTGTGGGGGATGATATAGCATATATAAAGCAAGGAGTTGACGGCCGGGCCTATGCCGTGAATATAGAGCAGGGCATCTTTGGCATTATCATGGATGTAAATCCCGTAGACGATCCGGTAATCTATAAGACACTGACAACGCAGCGGGAGCTCATCTTCTCCAATGTTCTTATCAACAATAATCAATCCTACTGGCTCAACATGGGCCAGGAGCTGCCAGGGCAGGGCAGTAACCATTACAGCGATCATTGGAAATTTGGTGATAGAGATGCTGATGGAAAGGAGATCGATCACTGCCACAAAAATGCACGGTATACGGTGCGCATCAGCGATTTAGAAAATGCCGATCCCAGGCTCAATGATCCCGACGGTGTGCCTGTGGACGGTATAATATACGGGGGCCGGGATTCCGATACATGCATACCTGTGTATCAGAGCTTTGACTGGGTCCATGGAGTAAGCATAGGGGCTACACTGGAATCGGAAACCACTTCAGCCACATTGGGCGCAGAGGGGGTCAGGAAATTCAGCCCCATGGCCAACTTAGACTTTCTCGTGGTGCCGCTCGGTAAGTATATTCAAAACCATATTAAATTTGGCCAGAGCCTGTCTAAAACACCCTTAGTATTTGCAACCAACTACTTTCTCAAAGAGGACGGAAAATATTTAAACGAGAAGGTAGATAAGAAGGTATGGCTGCTCTGGATGGAAGGGAGAGTACATAATGAGTACGATGCTGTTGAAACGCCCATCGGATACATCCCAAGGTATGAAGATTTAGAAGTGCTTTTCAGGCAGATTTTTAATAAACAGTACCTGAGGGAAGATTATGATAAGCAGTTTTCGATCCGGATCGACAATTTCTTAGCAAAGCTTGACAGGATGGATAAAATCTACGCAGGGGAAGCAGATATACCTTCAGCCTTTACCCAGTGCCTTAAGGACATCAGGAATCGCCTGGTTAAGGCTAAGGATAATTTCGGACTTGATATAACGCCTCCGGGAAGCTTTCTTTAAAAAAGTATTTCTTGAAAATACCTCCGCAGTGCATTATACATTATCATGATGGAAAGAAAAATATTTATTGCCTCAACGGAACAGCGCAGCGGTAAGAGCCTGATCACTATAGGATTGATCAGAGCTCTTCAGGGGATTGTCCCAAACGTGGGCTACATGAAACCCATTGGTCAAAGGTATAAGTCAAAGAGTCCTATTGATCAGGATGCATCTTTGATCAAAGGAATTTTCGGATTGCCTGATGAATTGAGTGATATCAACCCGGCCTCCATGCATGATGCTCAGGAAGACAAGGATAGTCTGTTCGAGAAGATCTTCGATTCTTATAAAAGGCTCTCGGCAGGTAAAGATATTGTAGTTATAGAAGGAACGGATTTTACAAGCACCATAGCGGCTTTGGAATTAGATATCAATGCCGAGCTGGCAAAAAACCTGTCAGCACCGGTCCTGTACGTGGCCAATGGCTCGGGAAAGTCTATTGAAGAAATCGTTGAGACATTAACTGAGTGTACGGATTCAATCAGGGAGATGGGCTGTAAATTTCTAGGTGCAGTTATTAACCGGTTTGATTCACAAAATTACGAACAGGATATAAAAAAGATAAGGACTATGCTTAAGGGTAAGCAGATACCCTTATTCGGGGCCGTGCCGCCCAATCCTACCCTCTCCGGCCCAAGGCTTTGGGAGGTTGCTCTAAAGCTGGATGCAAAGGTTATATACAAAGGAGACGATCTGTCCAAAGTGGTTACGGATGCCTTAATACTTGCCATGACTCCCGAAAATGCGCTTAAGTATATGAAGGGTCAGGACGGTTACCTCATCATTACCCCCGGGGACAGGGTGGAACACATTTTCACAGTCATGAGCGCGCAAAAATCAGTACACTATCCCCAGTTCTCAGGGATCATTCTGACAGGCGGCTTAATACCGGGGGATGATGTAAGCAGATTGATTACAGGTATATCTGATACAGGACTGACCATCCTGTCGGTTAAGGACGATACTTATACCACTGCGCTTAAGGTTAATAAAATTGCCGGTGAGCTGAGCAAAGACGATACGGAAAAAATAGAATTGGCCAACCAGCTCGTAGAAAAGCATGTGGACTTTAACAGAATATACTCAGAGCTTGGGTCGGTGGTTACTGATACAACAACTCCAAGGATGTTTCAATACCGCATTATTGAGATGGCCAGGGCGGATAAAAAACATATTGCTCTGCCTGAAGGGACTGAAGAGCGGATTATAAAAGCATCGGCAGAGGTGCTTGAGAAAAATATATGCGATATCAGCCTGTTGGGGGACAAAGATAAGATCCTTGAAATCAGCAGAAACATAGGAGTTGATATAAGCCGGGCCAATATTATTAATCCTGCAAAAGTAGATAAAAGCACTTTTGAGGATTATGCGAACACCTTGTATGAGCTAAGGAAACACAAAAAACTGACCCAGGAGATGGCTCACGATCAGATGCTCGATCCGGTCTATTTTGCCACTATGATGGTGTATAAAGGTCACGCCGATGGTTTCGTATCCGGATGCACCCATTCAACTGCAGAAACCCTTGGGCCAGTGCTGCGCCTTATCAGGACTAAAAAAGGTGTTTCCCTTGCCTCAAGCATTTTCTTTATGTGTATGCCGGACAGGGTCTTGGTTTATGGGGACTGCGCTTTGGTAGAGAACCCAACAGCGGAGCAGCTCGCCGATATAGCCATAACCAGCTCCGAAACGGCAAAATCATTCGGTATAAAGCCCTATGTGGCCATGCTTTCCTACTCCACCGGCAAATCAGGCAAGGGCAAGGATGTTGATAAGGTGAGGGAAGCTACTAGAATAGCTCAAGCGAAGATGCCTGACCTGCCCATTGAGGGACCGATTCAATACGATGCGGCTACCTCAGCGGAGGTGGCTAAAGTAAAGACTAAGGACAGTGATGTTGCGGGCAAGGCAACGGTGTACATATTCCCAAGCCTGGATGCCGGGAATACAGCCTATAAAGCCGTACAGAGATCGGCTAATGTACCGGCCATCGGTCCTGTGCTTCAAGGCCTTAAAAAGCCGGCCAATGACTTGAGCAGGGGCGCAACCGTGATAGATATTGTGTATACTATCGCTGTTACTGCCATACAGGCTCAAAAATCATGATCATTTTTATGGAATTGGTATTGCGTCAGTTTTTGCCCGTGGACATGGCGTGAAAGACGGGGTTTATATAATTGGTTATTCCCCGTATACTTTCATCGCTCGATACCTTTTCTGGCTTTTATGCCCTGTGTGAAATAGTGCTTTATCATCTTCATTTCAGTTACAAGATCCGCTGCATCTATAATTCTGGCAGGGGCGGATCTTCCCGTAAGGATAAGTTCCACATGTGGGGGTTTGCTCTTAATTACCTCAAGGATCTCTTCCTCTTCCAACAGGTTCAGGTGTAAGACAACATTGATCTCATCCAGAATAACGAGATCATAGCTGCCACTTAAGATAATTTCTTTTATTCGCTTTAAGCCTTCTCCGGCCAGCTTCCTGTCGATCTTTTTTATTTCCCGGATGATAAAACGCTTTCCACCGAACTGTTCAACGGTCAATAGATCAGAAAACCGCTCCACTGCCTTGATTTCACTGTACTTCCTGCCTTTCAGGAATTGTCCAATGTATACTTTCAGTCCCGCGCCGGCTGCTCTTAAGGCCAATCCCAGGGCTGCCGTGGTTTTTCCTTTGCCATTACCAGTATAAACCTGAATGTATCCCTTCATTACGCTTCCTCTGTTACAGCTTGGATAGTTATCTTTATTGCCACCATCAGAAAAGTATGCCGATAAAGTAGATTATAATGCCTATGGGAATTTATGTGGGTTTTATAATAGTTCTGCAAAGTTCTTCTATGCGCTCAAAGATCAGTTGCTGGCAAAATATTAGTGAATCCATATATTTATGTCAACTAAGACAGATTAAATGAAACCTGCTTTCCCGGAATTTGAGTCCTGGGGAGAACCGGCAAACACAATTTTTTATCAGCAGGGAGATACTGGTTGTCAGAAAGACCCCACATTCCAGGTTCAAAATCCTGGGACAGCCAGTGTGTGCGACTGGCAAACTGGGTCTGCTTGAAAGAGGTTCAGAAATTATTCGAGACTCACGGAAGGGCCGTTTTCCGAGTGATCATTATTTTGTTGCTGCCGAAGTTGAATTCTAAAGCAGAGCGAGTAAAGCGGAAAAAATAACAAAACAGATTCTTTTAGAAAACTCTTGCAAAGGAAGAGAAAGAATGATAAAATAGTTACTAACACGAGTTAATATAGCAATTAATATATTCGGGATGTTTACATTTTTAATCTGTCAGGCAGGCATTGGGTATTTCATAGGCCCACACAGCGTTATTTTGTCCGGTGTATCAAGGTGTGTGCAGTAATGCGTACGGGAGAAGTGTAATTTTGATAAGAAAGAGGATTTCATCTTTGGATGTTGCGAAAAAAGCAGGTGTATCACGGACAACGGTTTCTTTTGTGCTTAACAATACTCCGGGAAAACATATTACGGAGAAGACCCGCCAGAGAGTTTTAAAAGAAGCTTCAGATCTTAATTATATTCCTAGCGAAGAAGCACAAAATTTAGCAAAGATCCGTCATCACTCAATAGGTCTCTTTATCTTTCATTCTCATTCCATGTTTTCGGATGCCTATATCACCAGAGTTATTGAGGGGCTGACACCCGTATTGAATAAAAATCGTTTCCAGCTTGTGCTTCAACCCCTCAAGCTTCGTCAGGCGAACTACCTTCAGCTTGCTGAAAATGACAAGGTAGACGGTGTCATCATCCTGAACACCCATGATAATGATCAAGGCCTTTCGGATATCGCAGAATCCGGCTTTCCTTTAGTTGTTATAGGCACAATTGCAAACAGGGTTATTACTCAGATTGATATTGACAATCGCAAGGCTGCATCGGTAGTTATGAACTACCTGATTGAGCTGGGGCACACTAAAATTGCCATGATCGTTCATGCTCCGCCTATCTACTTTGCGGCCAGGGAGAGGCTTGAGAGTTACAAACAGGTCCTGAAAAACACAGGGATAGAGTTCAGGGATGAGTTTGTCAAAGAAGCAGATTTCTCAGAAGAGAGCGGGTATAAAGCTATGCAGGAAATTCTGGCTCTCAAGGATAAGCCGTCAGTCATATTTGCCGGCAATGACATAATCGCTTATGGCGCCATTCGGGCGATTAAGGACGCGGGCCTTAGCATTCCGGAGGATATTTCTGTTGTAGGCTTTGATGACGATTTTCTCTCGCGTTATCTGAATCCGCCCCTTACAACGATGACGCTGCCGGCGGCTGGTCTGGCTGAAGTAGCTGCCAAATGTTTAATAGAGATATTAACTGGGGGGTTACTTAAGAAGCCTCAACAGATTTTACTGCCCACACACCTCTCCATAAGAGAATCATGCAGAAGAGTAAGATAATTACTTGCCAGGGGTTTTTTTATGTCCACATATAGTTTCGAGGCGGTCATTTTTGACTTGGATGGAGTTATTACTCAGACAGCCCTGGTGCATAGCGAAGCCTGGAAACAGATGTTTGATGAGTACTTAAGATTGAGGGAAAAAAGAAATAGCGAAGCTTTTAAAGAATTTACCCATAGGCATGATTATTTAACATACATAGACGGAAAACCAAGATATGAAGGAGTAGAATCATTTCTGCAATCCCGCGGAATTCATCTTCCCTACGGCGATCCTGCAGATTCTTCTGATATGGAAACCGTTTGCGGATTGGGTAACAGGAAGAACAGGGTATTTAATGAAGTCTTAGCGCACAGCAAAGTAAAAATATACATTACTACTGTTAATCTTATTAACGAATTAAAGGAAAATAACATAAAGGTTGGTGTAGCTTCGTCAAGCAAGAATTGCAAAGCTGTTTTAGAGGCTGCCGGGCTGCTGGATTTATTTGAAACCCGTGTAGATGGAGTTGTCTCTGCTGAACTTAAATTAAAGGGAAAACCCGAACCGGATATTTTTACTACTGCCTGTGGTAATCTTGGAGTCAGTTCTGATAGGGCAGTTATTGTTGAGGATTCTGTTTCCGGAGTGCAGGCCGGGATAAGAGGAAACTTTAGCCTGGTTTTGGGAATTGCAAGGGAAAAAAATGAACAGGAATTAAAAATTAATGGCGCGGATATCGTAGTAAGAGATATCGGAGAAATCGATATTGACACCATAGAAGAATGGTTTTTAAGCGGGCTTGAAGAGGACATATGGTCTTTAAGCTATTTTGATTATCCAAAGAAAAAAGAACGTATACGAGAATCTCTCTGTACAATAGGAAACGGATATTTCGGAACCAGGGGAGCAGCGGAAGAATGTGATGCAAATAAAATAAATTATCCGGGAACTTATATTGCCGGGGTCTATAATCGCTTAGAATCTCAGATTGCAGGAAGAAGAGTTATAAACGAAGATCTTGTAAATTGTCCAAATTGGCTGTCCATCACCTTTAGAGCCGGAAGAGATGAATGGTTCGACTTAAATAAATGTGAAATTATCAGTTTCTTTCAAAGATTGGATTTTAAGAGGGGCATTCTTAATAGGAGAATAGTAGCTAGAGACAGTAAGGGCAGGGAAACTCTGATTGAATCCAGCAGATTAGCCAGTATGGACAATCCTCATATTGCCTCTTTGAGGTACAGTATTACACCGATTAATTATTCCGACGATATATGGGTTAAGTCAGGATTAAACGGCAACATAATTAATTCAGGGGTCGAACGATATAAACAGCTTAATTCAAGACACTTAAAACTTGTGGCTCAGGGTGGAGAAGATAATGTCAGTTATCTATTGGTTCAAACCAATCAATCTCAGATTAAAATAGCAGAAGCTTCAAAGATAATTGTCTTCAAAAATGGCAAGAAACTGAACCCGGAAATTACTCTGTCTAAGACAGACAGGGCAGTCTACTCTAATTTTGGTTTAAGGGCAAAGCAGGGAGATACTATTTGTATTGAAAAAATAGTGGCTATATATACTTCTAAAGATCAAGACATCGAAAATCCGCTAAAGAAGGCCGAAGAAGCCATAGAGAATATCAAGAGTTTTAAAGCGGTAGCCAGGAACAGTGAAAAAAGCTGGTCGGAGATTTGGGAGAAAATCGATATCAAAATCCAAGGAAACAGATTAGTTCAAAAATTAATTCGATTAGATCTATACCATTTAATGGCAACTGCTTCAGCGCATAATGCTTATATCGATGCCGGTATTCCAGCCAGAGGATTGCATGGTGAGGCTTATCGAGGACATATTTTCTGGGATGAACTCTTTATTCTTCCTTTTTACAATATGCATTTCCAGGATACTGCGAAATCCATTTTGCTTTACAGGTATCAAAGATTGGATGAGGCCAGAAAATATGCCAGGGAGTACGGCTTTGAAGGGGCTATGTTTCCATGGCAGAGTGGAAGCGACGGCAGAGAAGAAACACCGATGATTCATCTGAACCCCATGTCCGGGAAATGGGGGGATGATTATAGTTCCTTGCAAAGGCACGTTTCTTTAGCTATTGCGTATAATATTTGGCAGTATTACTGGACAACCAATGATCTGGTGTTTTTAGAAGAGTACGGCGCTGAGCTCTTCTTAGAAATATGCAGATTCTGGGCAGGCAAATCAGTGCTGAATGAAGAAACGGATCGTTATGAAATAAAGGATGTTATGGGACCGGATGAGTTCCATGAAAAGTATGCAGATTCAGAAGAAGGCGGATTAAAGGATAATAGCTACACAAACATTATAGTTGTGTGGGCTTTTAATAAAGCCTTTGAAATCCTTAATCTGTTAAATGATAATGCAAAAGAAAAAATAAGTATTAAGTTCGGATTAACGGAAGATGAATTAGATAAGTGGAGAGATATCATCAGAAGAATGAATCTTGTCATCTCCGATCAGGGGATCATTGCTCACTATGATGGTTATTTCGGCTTAAAAGAATTGGAGTGGGAAAAATACAAAAAAAGATTCGCGCAGTACAGGATGGATCGCATTTTGAAAGCAGAAGGAAAATCCCCGGATGAATACAAAGTATCAAAGCAGGCAGATACTTTAATGGTTTTCTATAATCTAAGTTCCCATGAGGTAAAAAATATTATCAATGAGCTTGGTTATACCATACGAGAGGATTTTTTACAGGCTAATTTTGACTATTACTTTAAAAGAACGTCCCATGGCTCCAGTTTAAGCAAGATTGTTCATTCTTATTTAGCCAGGTTGATAGGATATAAAGAACTTGGCTATGAATTATTTGAAGGGGCTCTCCAAACTGATTATATAGATACCCAGGGCGGGACTACAGGGGAAGGGATTCATACCGGAGCAATGGCAGGAAGTGTTCTTTTGGTTTTGTATTCCTTTGTTGGATTGGATATGAGAACGGAAGAGGTAAAAATTAATCCTTGTTTACCGGGGAGCTGGAGAAAGGTAAGCTTTAATTTCGACTTTAGAGGAGACACTTATAATTTTGAAGTAACTCATGAGGCTGTAAAAGCCAAGATCAATAGTGCTGAAAGTAAGACTATAAAAATATTGATTCATGATGAAGAATTATCTATAAATACCGGGCAGTGGGATAAATATTATTATAACAAATAGCTTAAGGCTTTTAAAATTTGATGATTTTTAAGATAGGAGTTTTTAAATGATGGGGGATGTTCTTTTAATCTCTGAAGGACATAGAAGAGCTGCCAAACAGATAGCTAAAAAAATTTTTAAGTTTAAGTTAGATAAATTTCTAATAGCCATTGGGGGCGAGTCCGGCTCGGGAAAGTCTGAAGTTGCTCATCTGGTAAGTAGATCTCTAAAAGGCGAGGGGAACTATTGTAAGATACTGCATACGGATAATTATTACAGAATTCCTCCCAATAAGAGAACAGAATGGAGAGAGAGCCATGGTATAGAGAGTATAAGCTTTAAAGAATATAATTGGGACCTCATCAATAAAAACATCGAGGACTTTAAGGAAAGCAAAGAATCAACCCTGCCCTGTATCGATTTGCTTACCGACCAGAGAGATAAATTGATAACAGATTTTGATGGAATAAACGTTCTTATCTTAGAAGGGTTATATTCTCTCAAAGCGGAAGCCGATTTAAAAGTATTTATCGATTTAACTTACCATGATACAAAGAAATCTCAAATCTTAAGAGGAAAAGAGCCTAAAAGCGAATATAGGCTCAGAGTGCTGGAACGGGAACATGTGCTCGTGCAGTCCCTTAAAGAATTAGCAGATTTTATAATCAATAAAGATTTTACAGTAATTGAAGTTAAAAAGTGAAAGTCCCATTATCACTTTCAATATGCAATACTGTATTTGACTGGTATCTCTATCATTATAGACTTTCCCAGGCCGTGTTCATATGGAACCACTTTTTTAACCAGGGACAGAGCCGCTCTGTCCAATACCTTATGCCCGGATGAGTGTTTAACATTAACTTCTATAAGATTTCCATTTTCATCAAGAATAAACAACACTAATACGATTCCTTGCAGTCCTTTTCTTCGTGCAGCATTTGGATAGATCTTCTTTGCTGCGATTCTATTGTAGAGCTCTTCAAAGACCTGAGTAAGATCCGGAGCAGAAGACTCATTTTTAAAATGTAAGTGTTTAACGGATTTCTCGACTGTCTCTCCCTCATTCTCGGAAGCAGCTTCAGAATGAACATGCTCATCTTCTGCTTTTTTTTCTTCCGCTTTCTGCTCCCGCGCTTCATTTACAGCCTCCATTGTTTTCTCAAGGGATTGCTTCTGCTTAGAGTATATTAATTTTACTTCATACTTCTCGTGCTTTTGATCGTCACTTTTACTCTTGATTGGAAAAAGACTTAAAAGTCCATAGTGAAAGAGTACTGAAACAATGAACGGCACTAACAGGCTATTGAATTTCAGCCTCTTCATTATCTCTTCTGCTCTACAAGAAATGATATGCTCCTTGCACCTGCTTTTTTCGATATATCCATGACCTCAATAATTCTTCCGAAGTGAGTTTCTTTATCAGATTGGATAATAATCTCTTTTGCTTTCCGAAAAGAATATATTCTGTTTAATGAAATTAATAGTTTATCCTCTGAAATAATCTTTCCATTAAGAAGAAGGCGCCCATCCTTCATAATGGTTATAGAAACCTCTTGCTCTTCACTGCGTTCTGCTTTCTCAGCTTCAGGAAGTGCGACAGGAATGGACGGCCGCGTAAGGTAGGAGGTTAAGAGAAAAAATATAAGTAGAAGAAAAACCATGTCGATGAGAGGAGTCATGTCCGGCCCGCTCTTCCTGTTTAAAGAACTATTAAGCTCCTCAAATTCTATCACGATTACACCTTATTATTGAAATAATTTCCTCTCCATAGTGTTTCATTGAGAATGCAATGGATTTCAGCTTATTTGCATAGAGATGATGAAAAATGAGGGCCGGAATTCCAACAAATAGGCCTGCAACTGTTGTTATGAGCGCTTCCCATATCCCGTTTGCAAGAAGAGAGGGATCAACAGGGTTTTTTACAGAAGCCACCTGTTTGAAGGCATCAACCATGCCCAATACTGTTCCGGAAAGCCCTATCATGGGCGCTATTTTCCCGATGAGCTCCAGCAGGTGAAGGTTTTTACTCAATCTTTGTAGAATTTGATCTCCTCGTATAGAAAGTTCATTCTCGATTGCGTCTTTGGGACTATTTCTCTTAAGGATTGCCTCTCTTATTATAACGGCGACAGGTCCCTTTTCACGGCCGGCAATTTCTATTGCCTTTTCAAAGTCTACACGGGTAATGTGCTGCTTTATTGTTTCAACAAGCCCTCTTTTAACCCCGGTACCGATAAATGAGAATCCTCTCTCTATAATTACAGCTATCACCAGAACCGAGCCCAGAAGCAGGGGGTACATTAACGGACCACCCTTGTAAAATAAATCGCTCATAATGACCGCCTTTTAATAATGAACTCAGAAAGCCTTTCTAAAAAAGAGAGGCTTTCTATAAAAACAATGTTTATGCTGTTGCTTTAGAATTTCACTATCATGAGTTTGCTATTATTAGGATAGTTATTCAAAGTTACATATAATGTGCTGCCGTCCAGCAGAATATCCTGAAGGCCTGTAGCATCAGGTGGGTCCGTATCGTAGACGATGGTAAACGCAGAGCTTTGGTCTGATGGGTCGAAATAGTATACGCCTCCGCTGTAGTGTGTGACATAAGACTTGTTTGAGTTTTCAAACACCATATACTGGGCACTCAAAGCCGCACTGTTTGTAAAATGAGTGGTTGCAGGGCCCGGGCTTGCAATGTCGAACATATGGACGCCCATATCAGCCGCATAGAGACCGGCAAGTAAATATGCCTTACCTGAATCAAAGTATATATTGCCCGTTGATCCGGAATTTGTGGTTGTAACAGAAGAGATACTGGTGTCGTCCAGCTTGCAGTTGAAAATGTCGCCGTTATAACTATCTGTAAAGTATAGCTTATTATTTGTTACCCCTATTTTGCTTAAGTAATCGTCATCAGATTGGGGAGGACCTGTATCATTAAGATCTATTTCTTGTACAGCATTGTTATTATATATATCGACTATATAAAGGAAATTGTCACAACCACCGGGTGATGATGGCCATCCAACTGGTATTACTATGTACACATAATTATTATAGATTGCCATATCGCTTCCGCCATTGTTCGAACCTACCTCATTGGCTGTCCATGTTGCCGGATCCCCGGATACATCGATATAATAAGCTCCATTACTGTTGATAAAATAGATTCTATCCGTTCCTGCGTGGTAGACCATATCACCTACATCCATATCCGTGATACCTGTAGCATTGATGGTCTGATCCCCGGTATCATAATATTTAATCATACCGGTGCCTGCATAGGTATTATGCCCGATAAACACATCTCCCTGGTAGATAAGCAGCGGGGTTGCGCCTCCTGCTCC
>JAUWZD010000056.1 GCA_030615505.1 Spirochaetales bacterium
GGCTATGATAGCTTTGTAGCCTTGCCTAAGGGCGTGCCCCCTGCGGGAGATCTACAGGTTTCTGTCCCTCGCTCTTCTCCCCTTTGTTGAATTCCCTGGGCATAATAATCTGGGCAATTTCCCTGTTTTCTCTAACAATACTGCGGGCTTCTACAACGGCAAGATTTACATTGGGAAGGATCTCACGGACTCGATCAATTATTTCGGAAGCGCGGACAGCACCCTAATTGCTCAAGACTTCAGTCGACAAGAGCGGCGAGATTTCACGATTCGAAGAGAAATCATCTGGGAGTCCGGAACCGCATCCGATGGCGAGGTCAACGCCAAGGAGGTCGAACTCATTCGCAAGCACCGCTCGAATGATCCTGCGATCGACTACAACCAGTGGACTAAGCCATCCCTTGGCGCCTCGAACAGTGGTAAGTCAACCGGTTGACAATGTATATGCAGCGAGCTATGATTGAGTGGGAATGGACATCACTTGGGATGAGAAGAAGAACCAATGGTTGAAGTCCACTCGTTCTGTTTCATTTGAGCAGATAGCGGGCATGCTCCTTGATGAGCAATACCTCGACATCGTGGAGAATCCGACACGCCCGGACCAGCAGTATTTTGTCATGGCCATCCAATCGTATACGTGGCTAGTGCCCTTTGTGATCGATGCGGACGATCGGATTGTCCTGAAGACCGCGTTCCCGAGTCGGAAATATCACAGGTTGTACGGAGAAAATCGATGAAGTATCACTTGACGCCGGAAGAACAGGAAATCGAGAAGAATGCAAGTCAGTTGCGGAGTGTGAGCGGCGAGAAACGGACACGCATTGAAAGCATCATTGACCGTGCTCGGAAGAACCAAGCCATCAGCCTCAGACTCTCGGAATTTGATCTCGAGATGGTGAAGAAGCGAGCTGAGCAGGAGGGGCTTCCATACCAGACATTGATCAGCATGATCATCCACAAGTTCGTGACAGATCAGTTGTACGACAAAGATGAACTACGCAAGGTTTTGGCCGGCATACGAGAGATGAAGGCAATGTAACATTGTTTTGCACCTGACGCCTTCTCGCTTTCTACGGTCGCTGCGAGGGCGCAGGTGAAAACATGCATTAAATGGTCTATGATTCATTTCCTATTGCTTCCTGTCGTTCACGCGTTCTATAAATTGTATGTCATATGTTAACTACTTAACATGCAAAATAGCTTGAGCCTGAGGGATTCGATGAAAATATCAATGGAAATAGAAGAACTGGACCATTTCTGTAAAGAAATATTTGAAACTAATAAACTGGTGCATTCCCAAATTAGTTGCCTATTAAAGTTACAATTATTGTTTTTATATAATAATGGATTCGATTATTATAGGTTTAAAAAAGCAATATTTGATATAGACAATGGCATATTTCAATCAAAAGGCATAAAGAAAGATACTTAGTTCCAAAATTTACCCTTGAGGGGATTTTGGAAAAAGCATTTATACGATGCATCATTTGAAGGCCAAAACATTATAAATGAGCTTTCAGATGAAAATAGTATAACCTCAGATGAGATAAGGAAACTATTTAAATTGCATAGTAGCGAATCATTTCAAACTATCAAAAATGATATGATATATTTGATTGCAATAGATTCCATTAATAATAGAGAAAGGGCCGCAGCTTTAACTGGAGAGTGGTTAATTTACGCAATACATAAAACTGAAAAATATCTACTGACATATGCTACTCATAGAGAGGGAAAAAATCGAAAAGAAGGGGATAAGAAAATATACGATAGAATATATACGAGTTGTTTTAATGAATATCCGTTTCTTTTTAATCTATAACAACAAAACCTGGTGGACAAATGATACTAATTGAAACTCTTGGAACAAATACTGAAAAACCAAAAATAATTAATGACCGGATGAAGGAGTTCTTCAATATCTTAGAAGATAATTTCGGATTTGAAAAAACAGTTATCAGGACAGATTATTGTTTTAATTCTGCTGAAGAGGCTCACGATATTTTGGATTTCTTTTTTGGAGACGAAATTAAGCCGATAAAAATCGATAATAGATTTATTTTCCCTGAATGTACTGGAATATGGTGGAGGACGAAGTAAAATAGATATTGATTTTTTTACATTATATCAAAAGAATAGTGGCGTTATAATCAACCCTGATCTCTTTACCGCTATCGGTACGTACAAGCTGCCCGTCATCATTGCTTATCACAAAAGGCTGATTCTGTATGCTTAAATAATCCCGCAGCCTCTTTACTAATCCATAGGCAATGCGATCAGTGCGATAACGGGTATGCCAGTCAATAGCGGGCACAAAAGCAGTTTCAGACCAGATAATGATCTCCGGGTCCTCTTCGGCGGCACGGCTGCTCAAACGCATCAATATATTCAGCGATTTTTCATATGCCCTGTTACCGCCCTTCCAGGGATCTGTATTGTGCTGAATTAGAGCAACCTTCCAATTTTTGGGATTTCTGGCTTCCTGCCCTTTTCTCGTTTTAATCTCAAAGGTTCCCAGCCCCCCCCAGCTCAACCACCTTGTCCTCGATGAGCCCGTTCTTGATCTCATTAACAAAAAGATCGAGTATATTGTGAATATTCTTCATACTTACATTAAGAGTGCACACCAGGGCTTTACAGGTGTGAAAGAATTTCGCACCTGCTTTCAGATCATATATCTGGTAGCTGGTATTTACGGAGATAAGAATTCCTGACCTTTTTCGGGTTGTACGCTTTACTTATTGTAATGGGATTCACTCATAACTCCGAGGAAGGTGTACTTTTCGAAGCGGTTTTTAGTATTTCTCGAAGATACGGTCGACCCAGTAATCTGGGTGCCTATGACAATGTGCAATCTTAAGTAACGATTCACTGGTTTCCATGGTTCCTTGCTTTCTATATAAAAAGGATTATTTCAAGGTAAAATCCAATCCTCTAATCCTAACGAGCCTGTAGAAAAAGTCCTAAAACAGCCTCCCAAATACCTATATTTTGGCGTTTCACAGCCAAATTTGGACTTATCCTCTAGCCTCAACGCCGAGCTAAGCTGCCGCGCCGAATCAGTTAACAACTACTATTTTAATGCACGCAAGCGTTCCGTGCCAGAATATTTCTCGCGGTCAGCTTCAGCGAGAGGTTATAGCGCTAGTTTCTACTATCAGGAGTAAACTTACGGATGTCTGATAACAACCTATCGGAAATATGTGAACCGCCTTTCCTCGATAGAAGCTGGAGTGAAGACAGGGGTAGAAGGCGGGGAAGAGTGATCATACCGATACACAAATTTCCTTGTCCAATTTGCGTGCTCATCGTACTGGATTTCTTCCTTAAAATTGGCTTCCCCCAGTGGATTAATTGATTGGTGCAGTCTCACCAAATCGCTTTCGTAGTATTCAAATCGTTCATCTACAAATGCATTCGGGCGCATGAAGTCCAAGAACCGACGAATTAGGCGGCCTTTCTGATCGTAGTCGTATGTTGTATGGTTTATTAGTCCCTTGTCAGATCGGACGCGCTCCATACGGGCCAATAAATCACCCTTGTATATTTGCCGGAGGGATAGTGTCGTATCTGCTTGGTACCCTGAAACGTATGTAATTAGCTTCAGGATTAATCGGCCTTGCCCGTCATACTCGAAACTCGAAATATAGTAAAGCGCCCCTCCGGAATAATGCTTTTCGTCTGTAGGCTTATCTGCCTCATCGTAACACAATTCCTTTATTGGTATGCGCTCGCCGTTAGTCGTGACTTTCGTTCTAGATAGCAACCGACCATCGTAGGAATAGGTTTCTGCATATCCGAGAGATTGATTCTGCATGTGGGTAACGATCGTAAAAGTGGAGTCTTGGTAATCCAACTTTCGAATCTTGTCTGCAATACTTTTATTCTCTGATTCGACTACTATTTCTACGAGGCTACTTTGCTTCCATCGGAACGTTTCAGTTATAAGCGAACCATGTATCCACCGACGAACAATTGACGGACGGTTTGGGGCAGAGAAATTGACACTTAGTCGGTCGAACTTCTGCCCTGTTAGTAAAAAACCAGGTGTATCGCGGTTTATTCCCAGCACTACATGTTCCATTGATTGAACCGGCCCATTCAGATCAATTCCGATAAGGATCTCCAGGGGTAGTTCCTTTGAGAGATCACCAAAGGCGCCCAATCCAACAAGAAAGAATGCGATCATGGCCATAGTCATCAACCGTGATCTTCTATAGTGGTTATTAGATTTTGTTGTAGTAGCCACACCAGTACTCCTTGTCTATTCCCGGGGCTGCCAGTATAATATTGCTTCTTAACTAAAACCTCTGCCTCACATTGTCGTTACGGCGCTATAACGGGCTGCGGATCAGCGGCAGGAGCGGATACGAACTTGTTCGCAGAAGCGACTGTCCGCTGCATCCGCTTGATGGACGGCGCGAAGCGCCGGACAGAAAGCGGATGGTAATCCGCAGCCCGATGGAGCGGCGCGGTAGCGTCCGCTCCATCTAGTGAGTATATTGCAAATATGAAGTATATGAGACCAAAAAACTGCAAATTTGCAATATAATCAACCATTAGGGATGCTATATCGCAAATCTACCGGAAAAGTACCCTAATACCGCGCTCTTTTGCTTGTATATTGGCAAAAATCCTCCAAAAAAGCAATTCTATTGAATTATTTATCGCTTATTTGAAATATACTATTCCATGTGAATATTGTATTTAAAATTAAAAGAATCCGTCTTAATTACCGGGAAAGCAGATTCTGTATTATTCGCCTGATGATCCCGCCCAAGAGGGCCAGGCCTGATATAAGGACCACGCCATAGGCGAACCAATCTCCCCATCGTGTGTAAAAGGTATTACGCTCTGTATACACAGGCACCTGAGCAACAAGATATCCCTCTATGAATGGATCGATGCGGTCTGTAATCCTTCCATTAGGATCAATTACACAGGTTATCCCGCCGTTTGTGGCCCGGACAACGGATCGACGGTTCTCCACAGCCCGGAAGACTGCGATGCTCATATGCTGCATTTCACAGGCAACGGAGTTGGACCAGGAATCAGTTGTCAAATTTACCAGAACCTCTGCTCCATGATTAACGAAAGCCCTGCACAGGTAGCCAAAGGTATCCTCAAAACAGATGGGTGTGGAGAATTTAACGCCACTGGCTTCGAATACCGTATACACCTTACCCTTCTCCCAGAAATGAGTGTCCGCATTGCGCAGCCACTCATAGATACCCGGAAAAACATATCTATAGGGAAAATGTTCGGTAAACGGAACGAGGTGAAGCTTTCGGTATGTATCTATAATCTTATCCTTATGAAAAAGAATGGTGGCATTATAATCAGCCCTGATCTCTTGACCTATCTCAGTACGTACAAGCTGCCCGTCATCATTGCCTATTACAAAGGGTTGGTTCTGTCTGCCTAAATAGTCCCTTAGTCTTTTGACCAATCCATAGGCTATACGATCAGTGCGATAGCGGGTATGCCAGTCAATAGCAGGCACAAAAGCAGTTTCAGACCAGATAATAATATCCGGGTTCTCTTTGGCAGCCTGGCTGCTTAGGTGCATTAATATGTTCAGGGACTTTTCATAGGCCCTATTTCCTCCCTTCCAGGGATCTGTATTGTGCTGAATGAGAGCAACCTTCCAGTGCCTGGAATCCTCCAAACTGAGTGTAGTAAAAATGCCGTAGATAATAACAGCAGCGAAAGTGATACCATATATTACGGCAGCCACACGCATCTTCTTAATCCGCGGCAGGAAACTCTTAAAACCCTTCTTAATTGCATGACCAAGGAACGCTGATGGAAAAACAACTAAAAGAGATACTCCCCAAACACCGGTCAACTCAGTAATTCCGATTAAGGGAAGAAACAGATACTGAGAATAGCCCAGTATGCCGTAAGGATAGGCTAAAAAACCCTGAACTTTAATGAGCTCATAGCATACCCAAATCAAAGCTTGAAGAATATAGCCATGCCGTGGAAATAACAAATCCGCTGTTTTTAAAATCGGAAAGAGAAAGAGAAAATAAAATGAATATATGGGAGGCACAATAAAAATAGTCAGAGGATGAAACTTCAGCAGCCAGAAATTATATAAACCGTAGCTTAGGAGTCCGAACAGAACTCCATAAAGCACGCTTCTCAACCATCCTGCCCTGTGGATAACTACAAAAACAGGGATTAAAGAAAAAAATGCAACGGGAAACCAGCCTCTTTCAGAGAGAAAGCTTGGAAATGACAGAGCAAACAGCAGCGAAGAACAGGCCAACAGAATAATGTCTATACCCGGTATATCTATTATGCCTTCTGCTTTTTTGGATGAGATTGAATTGAGAGGATACTCCAAGCCTATTCCCTTAAAGTCCAGGCTTTCTTTTTAAGTTCCCTTCCGGGACGAAAGACTGCAACCCCGTGATTATGGACTTCAACACTTTCACCGGTTTTGGGATTTCTGGCTTTCCGCCCTTTTCTCATTTTAATCTCAAAGGTTCCGAAGCCTCTCAGCTCGATCACCTTATCATCGATGAGCCCATCTTTAAGTTCATTTATAAAGAGATTGAGTGTGTTGTGGATATTCTTCTTACTTACATTGACCACCGAATGAATTCTCTCAATTATTTCGGCTTTGGTGAGCTTACCTTTACTCACCTTCTCTCCTTTCCCATATCACACAGATTTAACAGCGCTCTAACCCATGCTGTTTATTAATTTATGCAATCTGTGCTTCTTCCTGGCTGCAGTATTTCTATGGAGAACACCCTTTGATACGGCGCGATCCAGGAGGTGAGTAACTTCCTTAAACTGGTTCTGAGCATCTTCTACAGCATTTGTCTTCATAAATTCGGTTAATCTACGGGTGCTCGTTCGAACTTGAGTTTTAACACTCTTATTCCTCAATCTTCGTTTCTCACTCTGTCTATACCGCTTTGCTGCTGATCCCTTCACGGGCGTCCACCTTCCGTATGTAATCTCATTCTAAGCTGAAATATAAAAAAGATTAACAAATTTGTATTGCTCTGTCAAGACCGGAAAGTCGGCAGAATCTGAGATTGCGACCGAAGGAAGTCCTGTGGACGACCAAAGACTTACTTTATCATTTATTACCATGGGCACAGAGATTCTTTCCGGATAAGGGCTCTTTCAATAAGGGACAGGTCTCACACATGGGAGCCTTTCGGCAGCGTATCTTGGCATGCCTAACAATCAGGGCATGGTATTCAGAGTACAAAGAGAGATCATCCGGAAGACATGTAGAAAAGAGCGTTCGAATGGCCTCATAGTCTTCACTACCTTTAATCTTATTTAAACGTATTAAAAGCCTGCGTGTATAGGCATCCACTACAAAATATAGATCGTGATAGGCATAGAGAAGGATGGAATCTGCAGTTTCTGGCCCGACTCCCCATACAGACAGCAGCTCCCTGCGGGAGGGATTATTTCTTTGGTCAGTGTATCTTTGCAGAAGAGCTGAGAGGGCCTTAAGCTTTTTTGCTTTCTGGTTGAAATATCCGCTGGACCGGATGAGCTCGGAAAGTTCTGTAAGCGGGTATTTAAGCACTTCTTCAGGTGAGCATAATCCCGCCTCAAGCAGTTTTTCTATTACCTGCTCCACATTGCGCCAGCTTGTATTCTGTGTCAGTACAGCACCTAAAGAGATCTCAAATCGCTGCTCGGGTGTTCGCGGATAGCTGTAATCTCCCCTGTGATACCCCCTTTCATCGAATCCGTTCCGACCGGAAAGGCTCTTTATGGGCCACCAGCCCTGGGCACCGTATTCTCTGTAAAGCAGATCATAAACTCTGATTAAGAATGAATTTTTCACAGCCTCCACCTGATCCCGGGAATCAAGGATAAAATGAGAAGCAGCACAGTAAAAAAACCGGCCATAAAAAGATACAGCCACCGTATATAGACTTTTAAAGTATCTCAATCTACGATAAAGTGAAAGTATCTCTTCTTACCTGCCCGTAGTAGGATCGCCCCCTTTTCAATGGATTTCCCGTTCAGAATATAGTCTATCTCCTTAGTATTTACCCCATTCACATAAGCCCCTCCCTGGGTAATCAACCGGCGTGCCTCACTTTTTGACTCACTCAACCCGGAGCGGAGAAATATATCTACAATATTTATACCGGCCTCAAGCTCTTTCCGGCTCAACTCAAGATAGGGGATGCCGGATAAATTTGAGCTGTCTTTTTTACTGAACACGGACCGAGAGGCTGAACGAGCGCTTTCCGCTTCCTCTTTGCCGTGCACTGTGGAAGTCAGTTCAAAAGCCAGCACTTCCTTGGCTGTATTAATCTCCCGATCTTTCAAACCGGCAAGTTTTTTTATTTCACTTAAGGAGAGAAAGGTAAAAAGCTTTAAAAATTTTTCTACATCCGCATCCGGAATATTGATCCAGTATTGATAGAATTCATAGGGACTCACGAGCTTGGGATCAAGATACAGAGCTCCTTTCTCAGATTTTCCCATCTTCTGCCCGTCTGCCCGTGTAATCAGGGGAGTGGTCAGGGCAAAGGCCTCAACCCCTTCAATTCTGCGAATCAGATCTATACCTGCTATTATATTACCCCACTGATCATCTCCGCCCATTTGAAGACGGCAGCCGTATTCTCGAAAAAGGTTCAGATAATCGTAGGACTGGAGAATCTGATAATTGAATTCGATAAAGGACAGCCCGGTCTCCAGTCTCATTTTATAAGTTTCAAAACTGAGCATGCGGTTAACGGAAAAATGCCTTCCGATTTCACGTAAAAAATCAATATAATTAAGGTTTGCCAGCCAGCTGGCATTGTCTAATAGCAATCCCTTATCGTCCGAAAAATCCAGGAAGTGGGAAATCTGCTTTTTTAATTTTTCGCCATTGGCATTTATTATCTCAATGGAGAGCATCTTTCTCATTTCGGTTTTTCCGGAAGGATCGCCTATGCGGCAGGTTCCCCCTCCGAGCAAAGCTATAGCTTTATGGCCGGCCCTCTGAAGGTGAGCCATGGCAAAGAGCTGCACCATGTTACCCACATGGAGGCTTGAAGCAGTGGGGTCGAACCCTATATAAAAAGTAACTCGTTCTTTATCTAAAAGATTTTTAAGTCCCTCTTCATTGGAGCATTGGCTTATAAAACCCCGCTCCTTTAGAATATCAAAACTGCTCATTATTCATTCCTTCTGTATTCATCTATGGATTTCTTTATTAGGGGTACGAGATCTTCTACCCTAACACGAACCTGTTCCATGGAATCCCTGAATCGCAGGGTCACGGTATGATCCTCTTTTGTCTGGTAATCAATGGTAACGCAAAAGGGTGTTCCAATCTCATCCTGCCTTCTATAGCGGCGGCCGATAGCTCCGCCCTGATCATAAAACGTGGAATACTCTCCTCGCAGCCCTAACTCGATATCCCTGGCAAGCTCAAGTAAGCCATCCTTTTTAACCAGTGGAAAGACACCTACGGTAACCGGTGCAATCATCGGATGCAGCTTCATGACCACACGTTTATCGGCCTCCAATTCCTCCTCTTCATACGCATCACTTAAGACCGTTAAAACGGTACGGGTCAGGCCGGCAGAAGTTTCAATAACATATGGGGTATAGCGTTCGGAACGTATATCATCCAGGTAGGTCAAATCCTTGCCCGAAAATTCCATATGCCGTTTCAGATCATAATCCGTCCGGTTATGAATTCCCTCCAGCTCCTTCCAGCCGAAGGGAAAATCGTATTCAATATCAAAGGCGATCTTGGCATAATGGGCCAGCTCCTCCGGGCCGTGCCTGCGAAAGCGCATTTTACAGGAGCGGATCCCCATTTTTTCATAAGACTCAAAGCGCTTCTCCTTCCAATGCTCGAACCATTTCTCATCCTCGGAGGGATGAATGAAATACTGCATTTCCATCTGCTCGAATTCACAGGTTCGAAAAATGAAATTTTTAGTGGTTATCTCGTTTCTGAAGGCCTTTCCAACCTGGGCGACTCCAAAAGGCACCTTTAGCCGGCTGGTCTGAATAACATTTTTGAAATTGACATAAATACCCTGGGCTGTTTCCGGTCTTAAATATACTAAAGATCTATCATTCTCCACCGGACCAATGTGGGTTCTGAACATGAGGTTGAACTGCCGGGGCTCAGTAAGCTCACCGCCGCATTCAGGACATCTTTTTTGCTTTAGTGCATTTTCCGGCAGCTGATCGGACCTGAATCTCTGCTTACAGTTCTTACAGTCTACCAGGGGATCGTTGAAATTTTCTACATGCCCGGATGCTTCCCAAACCCGAGGATGCATCATAATGGCAGCATCAATTCCTACGATATTATCATGGAGTTGGGTCATTTCCCGCCACCAGAAATTTTGGATGCGATTTTTTAATTCTACGCCAAGGGGACCGTAATCCCAGGCTGAGCTCAAGCCCCCGTAAATTTCACTGGACTGATATATAAATCCCCTGCGCTTACAGAGGGATACCAACTTTTCCATTGATACATCCACTGCCGACGTAATTTCAGCCATAATTAAGATCTCCCTGATAACAGCTTTAGAACACGATTGATTCTACCCATTGTCTTCTTCAGTCCCAGTAACCGGATTGATTCTAAAAGAGGAGGAGAAACCCGGGAGCCGGTAAGCGTCACCCTGAGGAGCATGAGCAGACCTCCCAATTTAATGCCTAATTCCTTTGCCAGATCCCTAAAGAGCTGCTCAATTTCCTCATTGCTGCTCCCTGAAAAATCCTGAAGCAGAACAGATATTTTTTCTAAAACTCTTTCAGTTCCGGCAGCATCAAGCTTCTGGGGGATGAGCTCTTCAATATTATACTCCGCCACTTCCCTGAATAAAAAACGAACCATGGGAGTGACATCCGATAATACCTGCAGACGCTCCTGCACCAGAGGTACCAGTCCGGTAACAATTCTCTCTTCCTCAGCAGTTAGCTGATCGCCTATTAGTTTATCCTGCTTAAGATAAGGGATCAGCTTTTCACGAAGCTCTTCTTTAGGAAGCTTTCTTATATAATTTCCATTGAACCAGTCCAGCTTCTTGTAATCAAACACAGCTGGCGCTTTGTTCAATCTATCTAAAGAAAACAGCTCTTCCAGCTCTTTAAGAGTGAAAAACTCTCTGGAATCATCAAAAGACCAGCCTAAAAGGGCAATATAATTGATAATCGCTTCCGGAAGATAGCCTTTCTCAATAAACTCTACAACCCTGGTGGCTCCATTCCTCTTGGACAGTTTTTGACCATCCTGACCTAAAACCATGGGGAGATGACAGTACTTTGGAACTTCCCAGCCGAAAGCCCGGTAGAGAAGTACATGAAGAGGAGCGGATGAGAGCCATTCCTGGGCCCTTATAATGTGGGTAATCTTCATAGAATGATCGTCAATAACATTAGCCAGATGATAGGTGGGAAATCCATCCGATTTAATAATCACGGGGTCAGGATTAATATCATAATTGGTCTTCTCAATAGTTCCTAAAAGCTCGTCATGAAAACTTGTACTTCCATCCGGGGGAACCTTAAAGCGTATAACCGACTTAGTACCCTGTTTTTCAAGCCGTTTGCGATCTTCATCTGTAAGATTCCGGCAGTGCCTGTCATACCCCAAAGGCATTTTTTCCTTCTGCTGGATTTTTCTTATGCTCTCCAGCCTTTCAGGAGAGCAGTAACAGAAGTAAGCATAACCGGAATTAATCAGCTCTTCAGTATGTTTTTGATACAACTTAAGCCTTTCAGATTGACAATAAGGACCATAGGAGCCGTCAATATCAGGACCCTCATCCCAATGAAAACCTAACCAGTCAAAAGTTCTATATATATCCTCTAATGCTTTTTCCATAAATCGGTCTCTATCCGTATCTTCAATTCGAAGGATAAACCTGCCGCCTTTTGCGCGGGCAAAGAGATAATTGAAAAGTGCTGTCCTCACACCGCCAATATGCTGATATCCAGTGGGAGATGGTGCATAGCGTACACGGACCAACATATGATTTTATTCCTCGTTTTTTAAGTTTAAAGGGATTATATAGATCAGAACTTCAAGGGTCAATACACGGCACTTACCCGGGCCAGGGCGGAGGTCCTGTCCCTATCAGTAAGATCGTGAATGAACCAGAAACAGGTACATGATACTTGCGGTAAGCTTACTAATCATAATAACATGCACCATGCCTTTAATTGCGATCGGTTTGGTTCCCTTTTTACTGGGATTAATAGGGATAGGAATCTACAACATGTACAGGGTTCAATCTGTAGAAGATTATCTGGTGGCAGGGAGGAAATCCAGGGGTCTCACTACAGGCGGATCTCTGGCTGCCACTATCCTGGGAGGCTCCAGTACAATGGGCCTGGCAGGTCTCTCCTTTGCTCAAGGGTTTACGGGGAGCTGGTGGCTGTTAGTGGGTGCGGCGGGTCTGCTTGCCCTGTTTATCTTTGTACCTGCAATCAAGGTCTTCTCTGTCTACACTCTGCCTGAAATGATAGGGAGATGGTACGGAAAAGAGGTACGGAAAATAGCCTCTATACTGATTATCTTTGCCTGGCTGGGTATAGTAGGAGCACAGGCCAATGCTGCAGGAAGAATTATGGCCACCCTGCTCGGTGAGAATGCTCTGCTGTGGACCTGCTTAGCCGGAGGTGTTTTTATTCTCTATACGGTAACAGGCGGCCAGCTTTCCGTTATACGCACGGATCTGATACAGATAATCCTTATTCTCATGGGTATCATGGGATGTGTATTCATGGGATTAAGAGAAGTGGACGGATTTGCCGGCTTGTTGCAGAAACTCGGTCCGGAATATGTTTCTTTTCCCCTTTCAGAGAAATTTCAGCTCCATGATCTTCTGCTCCTTCTCTTTATAGTAGGGTCCACTTATTTGATCGGACCGGATATGCTCTCACGTATCTTTTGCAGTCGGGAAATAAAGACTGCCCGCAGGGGAATCATCCTGGCTATCGCCATCATAGTTCCCATGGCATTCATGATAAGCCTGATCGGAATGGCAGCAAAGGTCTTGTTCCCGCAAGCAGCCCCGGAAGCAGCCTTTCCCCTGTTAATCGGCAATACTTTACCGCCCGTTTTTGGTGCTCTGACCCTTTTAGCTCTTATATCCGCCTTTCTCTCTTCAGCAGACACCACCCTGCTGACCATGTCAGCCATAATATCAGTGGATATCTTAGGCCAAAAAAGGTTGCGTATGGCCGGATTGAGGCTGATCACTACTATATGCGGTATTGCCTCCCTCCTGGTTGGCATTCTTTCAGGAGGTATTATTCCTTCCCTCCTTCTGGGTTACACCATTTTTTCAGGTGGGCTCTTAATCCCGATTGTTGCCGGTTTAGCAGGCAGGGTTATGCGCAGAGGAGTTGCCATTTTCTGTATGATCAGCGGCGGAAGTCTTTCTCTGCTCGGTAAATTGACCTCTCAAAATATACTCATAGCCGCAAGTTTTACAGTATCCCTGCTGGCTTTGATTGCCGACCAGCTCTTCAGAGGGCAAAAGAAGAGACCTGGGGAATACTCCCGTAATTAATAATAATTATTGATTTTGCGTTTGCGCATTTGCACTGTTTCTGATACATTACATAGAAACTGATGGTCACTGTTTTTCCCTGCAGTTTAGAAAAATATACGAGTATGAGGTCATTATTATGAGACTCACCACAAAAGGAAGATACGGCGTTAGAGCAGTAGCAAACCTGGCCACAGCCTCACAAAATCAGCCGATCTCAATCAGCCATATTGCACGGAAAGAGGAAATTTCCCCGGAATTTCTTGAGCAGATCTTCTTTAAACTTAAAAAAGCCGGGATAATCCGTTCTCTCAGGGGACCTAAAGGCGGCTTTATGCTCAATATGAAACCATCGGAAATTTCAGTAAAGAATATTCTGGATGCGGTAGGGGAACCTATCTATCCTGCCCCCTGTACCGATTGCACGAAGCGAAGAGAAGAGATGTGCAGCAGAAGAGAGCACTGTAACATAAGTCCTGTATGGTACTCCCTCTACGATTTGATTGAGAGATTTCTCACCAGCGTAAGTTTGAAAGATATAATCAGTAAAAAAAAGAAAAGCGATTATGCAAGTTATTATAAGATGCATTGATGGAAGTATTGCTTCTTAAACGGTTTATCTTTAAAACGCTTAATATTCCCAGACTTCAAGATCTGATTCGCGTTAAAGAATCAGAACTTGATGATAATAAACTATACTGCTTTCTCTGCGGTAATGCTATAACGTCCACTTCTGAACGCATATCAGTTGATGGAGCCCATGAGCATTCCTTTACTAACCCTCATGGCTACAGCTTTCATATAGGTTGTTTTCGGAATGCCCCGGGATGCATTCAGGAAGGTATTGTTACAGATGACTTTTCCTGGTTTAAAGGGTATTCGTGGAGATATGCACTGTGTGCAGACTGTCAGCAGCATCTGGGATGGATCTATGATTCTCAAGATCAATTTTATGGATTAATCCTCGACCGGCTGATTTCTACCAGCGAATTCAATTAAATCAGACTCCTGCTGTCCAGTTTCGAGGCTTATCATGGCCCCGTTCCCGGGCGAATTCTTTTGCCTGATACATAAAGGCCTGGAGCCTCGTTTCAATGCCCGTATCTTCCTGTCCGTCATAAGCGATATCAACCCAGGGGATATTCTCATAATCTTTTCTAAAGACACGGGCCACTGAAGTTATGAAGGTACCGGGCAGGCAGGTGAAGGGGAGTATATTGGCAACTCCCGATATGCCTGTCCTGGCAAGACCGGCGGCCGCACCTAAAGCTATTGGCGGATCACCGTCATAATGCTTATGCACATAGGGGTTACAGAGTTCCAGTATCTCCTCCACGCTGATATTCCGATTCATCTCCGCCACATGACTTATGGCCTTATCGAGTTTTCTTGAGGTGACATCCTGTACTATTTCCATTAACCTGGATTTAACGAGTCCCATAAGATCACCCTTCCATATACTCTCCCGCCAGTACCGGTAAGCTGAAAAGGCGACCCACTCCCTGAGAGGAGCTATTATGGTCTCAGCACCCAGCTCTTCGAGTCTCTGAACGAGAAAGCCGCTGCAGAAGGGGTTATCCCTCATAAAAATCTCCCCGACAATCGCTACAACCGGTTTCCTCAACCCATCAACAACTCGAATTTCCCCGAATGCTGCGGCTGCTTTTGCCAGGACTTCGGCGAGATCTTTCCATCCCCGCTCCAGGGACTTTACAGCTTGATCGAGACAGTGCCGGTAAACCCTGTCTGTTTCTCCTTCTTCCGCTTCATAGGGTTTCCGCTCCTGATGCAGCTTCCTAAGCAGGTCTGCCGCTACAACAGCTTTCCAGCCGCCAAGACGGAATTTGATCGAACGCCCCCCGGAGAGATCCTTGTAGGCGTTTTCATTACTGGGAGAAATGATCTCAACATCTGAATAGCCGAGCCGATCAAAGATTATACGCTGAAGCTTGCGGTACTGTCCGAAGCGGCATGGCCCACCGTGGTCGGGCATAAAAAAGCTAGCTTTAGAAGGGTTAAATCCGGGCTCCCTCATCTTTTTCAAAAAACTTCCCGTAGTACAGATCATCGGGAAACACTCCCGTGAAGAGGTATACATCCTCCCCAGTTCCAAATCCCTCTCATCCTGCATAGGCAGCACTTCAGCTTTGACACCGCAGCCCCTGGCAGCAGCGGCCAGGGTATAGGCACTGTCGTTCATATAGGGAAAGTAGAGTGTCCTTTCATTACTCCCATGGTGAATGATAACGGGCTTAGCCGCCTTTTCCCTTTTCTTATTGACCTTTATGTACCCTTTAAGGCTGTCCAGGAAGGCCTCACAGCGCGTAATCATGCCTGCATCTGCACTGTGTTCATCCACCTCAAGCTGGAGGTAGGGTTTTCCGTTCATCTCTTCCCGGACATAGTGAAGAAGAAAAGAATCGGGGCCGCAGCGGAAATTTCCAAGATACACTGCATGCAGCCGATCATCCCTGGCAATGATGCGTGAGGCCGCTATGATTTTCCTTCCATTCGGCCAGTACATCATGGGATAGTCATGAAACACATTTTCTTCCCTGAGGGGTAGAAAATCGATTGGCACAGGCAGTACATTCAGGTTAATAAGTTTTTCTAACAGACTCAGGTTCAACTCCGGGTCACTGGTATTGTATGGACGTCCAAGTACCACCAGGCAAATCTTATCCTCAGGAAGAGCATCTAAAACCTCCCTGCCCCTCTCTGAAACAGACGCTTCAAATCTCTCCTGAGCCTTATCGGCCTCATTTATTGCTTTTAAAACCGCCCTTTTAGGCAGACCGAATCTTTCGGCCATGAACTGGCAGAGCTCACTCTCTATAACACGACTGGAATACCTGAAGTGCAGGGTTGGGATGAGCAGCTTTTTTTCCCGCTCATCCCCCTTGAGCGCGCCCCTGACCATAAACGGATAGGTTTGTACCCAGGGGCAGTTATAATTCATCGTCGGATTATTCTTATCCGCCTTTACGTTAATTACAAAGGGCACAAATATATAATCAACATCCTTAGACAGCAGATCATGAACATGCCCGTGCATCACCTCAACCGGGAAACAGGTCTCTGCAACCAGCATCTCAAGGGATTTTGTCACAAGCTGCCGATTCGAAGCCGGGGAAAGAACAACATGAAAACCCAGTTCCCGGAAAAAGGTGCGCCAGTAGGGGAAACGCTGATAGAAAATCATGAGTCCTCTAGGTATCCCGATGGTGATTCTCCCATCCTTCGCTTCCTCCTCATAGTCACCCAGAAGCATTTTCATTCGCTCCTCAAAGAGATTGGGGATGCCCTTCCCCTTTCCTTTGCGCTCATCCATCTCGTACTTTTCGCAGCGTCCTCCATAGAAGAGCGGCTTCGCTTCACCCTCAATCTTTACTCTGCGGATCTCACACTGATTTGAGCAGCCCTTACAGGTAAATCTGTCCAGGGAAAAGGGAACCCTGCTTATATTAAATCCTTTAAAGCGTGTTTTCTGGCCATCCTGCATCACCTCCCTGGCAAGCATCGCCGCACCGATTGCTCCGGTTACATCGAAATGGGGGGGAACGATTATGGGTTTGCCCATTACCTTTTCGAAGGCAGCGACAACGGACCTGTTATTGGTAACCCCGCCCTGAAAGAATATCCGTTTCCCGATTCGTTTATTGCCCACCACCTTATGGAGGTAATTATGGACTATCGAGTAAGCAAGACCGCCAACCAGGTTCTCCTTGCTCACCCCTTTCTGCTGATGGGAGTTAAGATCTGATTCCATGAAGACCGTACACCGATCACCCAGGCGCGCCGGTTTTTCAGCGGCAAGGGCTATTTTGCCGAATTCCTCAATAATACTGATATCGAGCTTTTCCGCCTGTTCTTCCAGAAATGATCCTGTTCCGGCCGCACAAACCTTATTCATTTCGAAATCAACCACAACACCATTCTCGATGCTGATAAATTTTGAATCCTGCCCTCCTATCTCAAACACAGTGTCAACGGAGGGATCGTAGTAAATAGCCGCTCTTGCCTGAGCAGTGATTTCATTCTGTATGGTATCGGCTCCGATAAAATCACCGGTTAAATAGCGCCCTGAGCCGGTTGTTCCCGCTCCCTTGACTTCTACTTGCTCACCCATCTCTTCATAGATCTCTGAAAGCCCCTTCCTGATGGCATCCAGTGGCTTGCTCGCCGTAGGCAGATACCTCCGGGCAACCACATTGTTGTCATTGTCGATCAAGACAACATTGGTGCTTAGTGAGCCCACATCCAGGCCCAGGTAAACATCCAGTTTATCCTTTCCATTATCTTTAAAAACTACCTCCTTTACATACCGTGCTGCCGGCGCTTTCAGCTTTTCAAGATGTTCCCCAATCGCCTTTACTTTCCTCAGGTACTCATCGAGGCTTTCTAATCCTTTAAATGGATTTCCCCCTCCTTCGGGATGGTCAAAGATATGGAAGAGGGCACCAATCGCTCCCATGGAGGCGTGATATTCCGGTATGATTAGCTCATCCGCCTTCAGGTGCAGGATCTCCCGGAAAGCCCGTACCATTCCGGCATTGGCCGCAACGCCGCCCTGAAAAACTACCGGCGGCTCGAGCTCCTTCCCCTGTGCCAGATTGCTCTTAAAATTCCGGGCCACGGCGAAACATAAGCCTGCCACAATATCGAACACCGGAGTGGCAATCTGCTGGAGATGTATCATATCGCTCTTGGCAAATACACTGCAGCGACCGGCGATTCGCGGGGGTTTTTTGGATTTTAGAGCTAATTCGCCGAACTCTTTTTCAATAGAAACGCCGATCCTCTTTGCCTGTTGATCGAGAAATGATCCTGTGCCGGCTGCACAGATGCTGTTCATTGCAAAGTCGGCTAACTGTGATCTTTTATTTTTTCTTTCCATAAATATGAGCTTGGAATCCTCACCACCCATTTCAATAATGGTTCTGGCATCGGGATAGAGATGGGCCACTGAGGATGATTGAGCAACTATTTCATTCACAAAATGTCCGCCGATGAGCTCTGATGCAAGCTTCCCCCCGGTTCCGGTAATGGCAACGGTGCCGATTTTTCGCGCACCATGCCGGGAGATAATACCGCCCAGCACCTCCCTTAATACGGCAAAGGGCTTACCATGGCAGTAGGTGTAGACATCTTGGATGACTCTTCTCTTATTATCCATCAGTACCGTGTTAAGCGATATCGAACCTATATCCAGACCCAGATGAAGCTGCATATTCTCTCCCCTTTTGGCTGCAGAAATCTTTATTGTCAGATATTATACGAAGTTATAGTATAAAATCCTAATTAGATATGCAAAAAAATAAAAAACTCACCGATTTAAAAGCAACATGACAAACTTACGATTTGATTTTTAATTAATGAACCCAGGTTCCTCGCAAGGCCTGAGCCCCGAGCAATTGACTCTGGACTGATATCCTGATTTAATGCATGCTTAACGAAATACTTTGGGAACCGGCCTCTTTCAGACGGGACGGACCTGTAAATTGTACTCACATGATAGCCTTTTTAGGCAATGTTCCCCAACATGTTTAGGAGCAGATGATGGATAAATATAAGCGTATGTGGCGGAAGATTCTAAAAGAAGCGATTGAGAAAGAAAGCAATGCACCCTTAAGCCCGGATGAAATCATTTTAGAAATCCCGCCGCGTCCTGAATTCGGGGACCTGGCCTTCCCCATGTTTTCCTATGCAAAAATCTTAAAAAAATCTCCGAAAGAGATAGCCGTAACTCTCTTTAAAAGAATCAAGCGCTCTGAAGTGGAAGGAAAGAGTATGGGTAGGCTCCAGGTTACCGGCCCCTATCTAAACGTCTATCTGGACAGGACTGCCGTTACTGCAGATCTATTAACATCGATTGAAGAATCGAAAGAGGATTATGGTAATAATAATAACTTGAGCGGGATCAGGATCATGGTGGAGTTTTCCTGTCCTAATACAAATAAACCGCTGCATCTTGGGCATCTGCGTAATGACGCCATTGGCATGAGCCTTTCAAGAATTCTAAAAGCATGCAGCGCCGAAGTCTTAAGAGTAAATCTGATCAATGATCGGGGAATCCATATCTGTAAATCAATGCTCGCCTACAGGAAATTCGGACAGAACACCTCACCTGAGCAGGCAGGCTTAAAGGGGGATCACCTTGTAGGCGATTATTATATTCGTTTCAACGATTGGGCTAAGGACGAACCCGGCGCTGAAGCAGAGGCCAGGAAGATGCTCAAATCCTGGGAAGAAGCAGACCCGGAGGTCAGGGAGCTCTGGGAAAAGATGAATAAATGGGCTGTGCACGGAATCAATGAGACCTACAGGAAAACCGGAGTGGAATTTGACCGGGTTTACTTTGAGAGTAAAACCTACCTCCTGGGCCGGGATGTAGTATTAAAAGGACTTGAAAAAAAGATCTTTTACGGGGAGGAGGACGGCTCGGTCTGGGTGGATTTAAGCTCATTTGATCTGGATAAAAAAGTACTTCTTCGCAGTGACGGCACTTCACTTTACCTTACCCAGGATATAGGCACGGCCGTACAGCGGTATAAAGACTGGCCGTTTGACCGAATGATCTATGTTGTTGCCAATGAACAGCGCTACCATTTCAAGGTTCTCTTTAAGGTGCTCGATCTGCTCGGTTATAATTGGGCTTTTAACCTTCATCACCTGGCTTATGGAATGGTAAATCTTCCCGAAGGAAAAATGAAATCCCGGGAAGGAACAGTTGTTGATGCAGATGACCTTCTAGCCGATTTAGAAGACCTGGCTTCAAAAGAAATAAGAGAAAAAGGACGAGAATCGGAAATAGATAACCCGGGCGATACTTGCAAAAAGATAGCTTTTGGCGCCTTGAACTACTATCTTCTTCAGGCTTCTCCCTATAGGGATATTATCTTCAACCCCCAGGAATCCATCTCTTTTTCAGGAAACACAGGCCCCTACCTTCAGTATACAGGAGCGCGGATATCGAGTATGTTGAGAAAATTTGAACAGCGCAAGATGGAATTTAAACACGGCAGTCTTCATCCCGAGCTCCTGACTGCAAGTGATGAATGGGAAATCGTGAAACAGGCCTCTTCCTTTCCCGGAATAGTAACGGCTGCTGCTGAAGAATTAAATCCCTCCCTGATTTCAGGACATCTATATGAAATGTCTAAAAATTACAGCCGATACTATCATGATTATCCCGTTCTTCATAATAAAGATTCGAATCTTGTGGTATCCCGAATTGCCCTGGCTAAAGCGGTTCGCCGCGTTCTACAGCACGGCCTCCGCCTCATCGGGGTTCCATTCCTGGAAAAAATGTAGCTAAACGATCAGGATAAAACACATCTGTTATCTTTATCTGGCCCTCCCTGGATATATAGCCTAAACGGTGATAGAGCTTTGCAGCCGAATAGGGTAAGCGGTACTGGAAGCTCCTGCTTTGATTTTGCCAGGCTGTGGGTTCAATTCCGGAAATTCCTGATAAGAGGATCGGCTGCTCCGCCTCATCGGGAATAAACGATCCTGAGAGGATATAACCCTCCCCATTCTCAAGGAGCCTTAAATTTTCCACGCGGTTAATGGTAAAGAGTACAACCCAGATTCGCCGGCCAGGGTCTGATGCCAGGCCTGCTCCAATATGTGTCCAATTCGGCTTTAAGATGACTTCCAGATGCTGATTACTATCTTCCCAGGCCTGCATGACCTGACCCAGATCTGGCCCTGAGCCTATAATTTCACCTACAATGGTACTTGTGCCTCCATTTGCCCGGAAGCGGTCCAGGGCCGTTCTTTGAATCGGATCGCGATGAGAGAGACGATTTCGGGTTAAAAGCACCCCGGCATATCCTGAAGCGGTTGCTGTTAAGACAGAATCCCGTTTCAGCTCCTTTAGACCGCTTTTTTCTCTAAGGCGGTTAATCTGTAAATACACATTTTCATCAGAAAAAAGCCTGATAAAAATCAGGAGAAAAGTGAGAGTAAGTATGAGCCTTTTCATTATCGCTTTTATAGATTATAACTAGTGATCTGCAGGTTGCAAACCTCATGGAGCAATTTATGTCGGATATAAAAAACATCAGAAACATAGGAATTATGGCCCATATTGACGCTGGAAAAACCACAACCACCGAAAGAATCCTCTACTATACGGGCAAGAATTACCGGATCGGTGAGGTGGACAATGGCGAGGCCACTATGGACTGGATGGTTCAGGAACAGGAGAGGGGAATCACTATTACAGCGGCATCAACCACCTGTTTCTGGAACGACAGCCAGATAAATATCATTGATACGCCTGGACATGTTGATTTTACAGCAGAGGTAGAGCGGTCGATCCGCATACTGGACGGCGCCGTTGTGATCTTCTGTGCTGTCGGCGGTGTAGAGCCACAATCCGAAACCGTGTGGCATCAGGCAGACCGTTATCAAGTACCCAGGATCGCCTATGTAAATAAAATGGATCGAATTGGAGCTGATTTTTTCCGGGTTCTAAAAGAGATGAATCATAAGCTAAAGGCGATTCCTCTTACTCTGCAATTACCCATCGGATCTGAATCGGATTTTGAGGGAATTATCGACCTTATAACAATGCAGGAGCTGCGCTGGGATCAGACTGATTTGGGCGTTACCATGATTCCTGCTGAGATTGATTCTTCCAGACTAAGTAATTCCAGGACCTACCGAGAAAAAATGATTGATCAGCTTGCCAGTATCTCGGATAAAATTACCGAGCTCTTCTTAGACGGAAAAGAGATCCCGGAAATGCTCATCAAGGAGGTAATAAGGAGGGGTACGTTAGAGAGGGCCTTTATTCCCGTACTCTGCGGAGCATCATTGAAAAATATGGGAGTACAACCTCTTCTGAATGCGATAGTTGATTTCCTTCCGGCACCCAATGAAGTACCGCCGGCCGTCGGGCATCATATCAAGAGCAATGAGAATATTGCTATTTCCTGCAGACGGGATGCGCCCCCATTGGCCTTGGTTTTTAAAATTCATTCCGATCGTGAAGCAGGTAACTTAAGTTATATCAGGGTATATTCAGGCAGCCTCAAGAGTGGGAGTGCTGTTTATAACCTGGCCAAGAGAAAGAGGGAGCGTATAAACAGACTGCTCAGAATGCATTCCAATCAATCAAGCAAGCTGGATTCAGTTTCTGCCGGAGATATTGCCGTTGTCATCGGATTTAAACTGGCTCAAACAGGAGATACGATAGGCAGCGATAAATTCCCCGTGCTGCTTGAACCGATGCATTTTCCGGAACCGGTGATTTCCATAGCTATTGAACCCAGGACTTTATCCGAACGTAAGAAACTCCAGGATGCTCTAAGAACTATAGAAAAAGAGGATCCCACCTTTACCTTCAAAGAGAATGAGGATACAGGTCAATTGATAATCTCAGGCATGGGAGAACTTCATCTCGACGTACTGGTTACCAGGGTGACCAAAGACTACAAGGTTTATGCCAAAGTGGGTCAGCCCCAGGTCTCTTATAGAGAATCTATCTCTGAGACGGTTGTCCACCGGGAGAAGTACCATAAAACCATTGCCGGTAAGGAAAATACAGCCGATATTACGCTTAAAGTAGAGCATCTTGCTCAAGATGAAGGGAATCATTTTACCAGCGCGGTAGCGCCGGGCACTATTCCACAGGAACTCATTGAGGCGGTCAAACGGGGCATTGAATCGGCTTTCACATCAGGAATCAACTACGGCTATCCGGCTATCGATATTGATGTTACCCTGATAGATGCCGTATACCAGCAGAATACCTCCACCCCTTTAGCCTTTGAGACAGCGGCAGCCTTAGGGTATGATGCTGCCTGCAGAAAGGCTAATCCGGTTCTTTTACAGCCTATCATGATTGTCGATGTGATGGTGCCCAGGGAATACCTGGGAGAGGTGATAAGGAATCTATCTTCCCGCAAGGGCGAAGTAAGCAGTGTGGAAAGCAAACCGGGCTTTGAGCACATTCATACACATGTACCCCTGGCCAATATGTTCGGTTACGCAACTTCCTTACGCAGCGCTACTAAAGGAAGGGCCACATTTGCCATGGAATTTGCCCATTTTGCAGTCAAGGATGATGATTTTTCAGGCTGAGCCGGCAGGCGCTCTGTCATCTTGATGCTCCATCCCTCATTATCGTTGACAAAGCATACACCTCTCGATATAGTACCTTAACCCCACACAAAAGGAGATCAGGATGAGCGCGAACATAGAATCCATTCGCAATATTTCTATTACAGGACACGGTGGAACAGGTAAAACTTTATTCGCAGAGCATATGCTTTCCAATGGGGGAGTCATACCAAAGGCGGAAAGCGTGGAATCCGGAAAAACAGTTAGTGATTTTACTAATGAAGAGATCAGCCGTAATATATCCATTCATACAGCCTTAGCACACTTAAACTGGCAGGATAAAAAGATCAATATTTTCGACACACCCGGATCATCTGACTTTATAGGAGAAGTAATTGCTGCATTAAGAGCCTCAGAATCTACGATTATAATGGTAGGCGCCGATGTGGGAGTCCAGATTGGAACTATCCAGATCTGGCGCAGGCTTGAACGAAAGAAAACCCCCAGGATGGTATTCATCAATAAGATGGAAAAAGAACATGCAGACTTCGAAAAAACCCTTAACGATCTTAAGGAAAAGTTTAAGGTTGACTTTGTTCCGCTTGTGATTCCGATCGGCTCGGGAACAAGTTTTAAGGGAGTTATTGATCTGATTGCGCAGAAGGTCTATCTCCACAAAGGCGGAGCTAATGCAGAAACAGAAGGAGAAATAGAATCTGATATGCAGGATCGGGTCAATAAATACCGCCAGGCCTTAATCGAAGCAGCGGCCGAAGGAGATGATTCACTTATGGAAAAATTCTTCGAGGAAGAAACCCTAAGTGACTCTGATATCCATACCGGATTATTAAAAGGGATATGCACCGGCAGTGTCGTTCCTGTACTCTGCGGCGCTGCCATTTTAAATTCCGGAATCAGATCCTGCCTTAATACAATCGCCTCCCTTGCCCCTGCCCCCGGGGGCGAGATAAATGCGCTTGATTCAAATGGGAATGAATTGATTAAGTCCATAGATGCTGAGGCTGCACCCTCCTGTTTTGTGTTTAAAACCTCAATCGATCAATTTTCCGGTAAACTCTCCTTTATTAAAATGATATCCGGAACTATAACCAATGAATCAGAGCTGTTAAATATTCGGGAAAGGAAAAAAGAAAAAATAGGGAAAATATTTACCTGTCTGGGAAAGAAACTTGAAGAAACGGAATCCCTCGCTGCAGGTGATATTGGTATTCTTACAAAACTCTCTTCGGTAGAAACCAACGATTCTTTAGGTTCTCCAGACCGAGATTTCAGCTACTCACCGCTTGAGCTTCCACAGCCCGTTCACTCTGTGGCCATATCAGCCAGTTCCAAGAAGGATGAAGATAAACTGAATCAAATGCTGCAAAGAACGGCTGAAGAAGATCTTACTTTCCAGGTTAATTACAATAAAGAAACAAAAGAGACCGTGATTTCGGGAATGGGAGAGCTACACCTGGATATCATACTGAACAAAATAAGATCACAGCAGAAGATCGAAATTGAGACAAGGGTTCCAAAAGTTGCCTACAGGGAAACCCTAAAGGTAAGCGCCGGGGCTGAGTATCAGCATAAGAAGCAAACCGGAGGGCACGGCCAATATGCAAAGGTTGAACTGGAGATCAGACCGCTGCCCAGAGGAGAGGGTTTTAACTTCATTAATGTCATAGTGGGCGGAAGAATCTCTAAAGGCTATATTCCGGGTGTAGAAAAGGGTGTGCTGGAAGGTATGGAATCCGGAATCCTTGCGGGCTATCCGGTAGTTGATCTTGAAGCTAAAGTTGTGGATGGTAAAGAACATTCCGTCGATTCTTCTGAAATGGCCTTTAAACTTGCATCGCGGGGAGCACTTAAAGCCGCTTTAGAAAAAGCCCAACTCATACTGCTTGAGCCGTTCATGAATCTAGATGTATTCGTAGACGATCAGTATCTCGGAGACGTGCTTTCTGATTTAAGCGCTCGGCGAGGCAAGGTATTGGGCCAGGAATCCCTTGGCGGGGGCATTCAGGAGGTAAAGGCCTTAATTCCTCAATCCGAACTTTTACGCTACTCCATAGACCTGCGCTCCATCACATCAGGAACCGCTTCCTTTGAAATGAAATTTGATCATTATGAACCGATTTCCGGGAAAATAGCAGACGCTGTTATAAAAGCGGCAAAGGCAGCTAAGAAGGAGGGAAGCTCCAGGTGATGTTTATCAAACAGACCCAATAGGCTTTTAGAGGAATAGGGCTCCGGGTATAATGAAGTGCAGAAGGCTGATCGCCAGCCCAGCCAGCCCGAGAGGAACCTTATAGTTAACAACAACTTTTTCCAGATTGCTTACAGTTTCAGCCGGAATATTGGTTCGTTCTTTAAAAATTTCAAACAAAAGCACAGCTCCCATACCTAATCCAGCCAGTGCAGGTAATAAGTCTCCTACCAGCGGTACGTCATTACTCCTGGAGCGGATTAACAGTTTTAAAAATCCTACTATCAAGGCAAAAGCGCCGATAGTGAGCTTTACACCTTTTTTCTCAAGCAGCTCTTTAAATGGGGCCAGGCCGCTGAATTTCTCATTTAAGTAATTTGCCGACAGAGTCAATCCCGCTAAAAGGTTTGCAGTAATAGAAAGAAAATAGAACTGTAACATCGTTTCTTCACCTCTACTGAAAGATAGCTTAAAGACCTGATGAAGTCAATCAGGATCTGCATCATCACTGTTTTAGATCCCTGCTCAAGCGTTTGGCTTTTTCTCCTACACTAATATGAGCATAAAGGGTATCACCGTTTTCCTCAAACGGAATCGCCTCTCTTAATATAATTTCTTCCCCTGGTTTTGCGGGAAGTGAGGCAGAAAGAGAGAACTCTCCCTTACTCTTCGACATTGTAAACCTAACAAATATCTTACCAGGTTGGATTGCCGGCTTATTATTAATATTCTTTACTGTCAGGGTTGCGAAAACCACATCCTGATAGGGTATGCCGCGAAGTATTACTAAATATCCTGAGATTTTAGCCTGGTGGGATATCCTCCCCAGAAAAAAATACACACCGAAACCTATAACCAGCAAGATCAGGATGTCCAACAGAACTATGGTAAGAGAGGGGTTTCTTCGAAAGAATCCCCCTTGGGGAGGGGGTTTAGGGGCGCCGGGTAAGGATAATCTCTCTTCTCGGCTGTAGCGAAAAAAATCCGGTTCTTCGCGATCCTTTCGGATTCTTAAACGGTCTTCCTCTTTCACATCTTTATTCTATCGTTATCATTCCTTTAAAAGCTTGTCACTCCGCCACCAAACAACCTTGGCCTCATACTTCTCACAGAGCAGAGCATAAATCAGCCCTGAATCTGAAATCTTTATATCTTTAAAGTAGAACTCTGAATCCTCCATCACTAAATACCTGCGACTGACAATCCTTCCATAGCGATCCAGGATTATGAGATGAAACAGACTGGCATCCTCTAGACGTAAAAGGAAAAAATGACCGCTAAAGTTAATGCCAATCAGTTCGTAAGAAGGGGCTGGTACCTCGATCTGCCTGGTTCCCACCTGCCCATTCTGGGGAATCTCTATACTATTTTCATATTTCCCGGTTTCCATATTTAAACTATATATCCGGGAAGTGAAATTCTCTATCGCAGTCGTCTGTTTAGTGGATTCATCGATCGTATTATGATAATAGTGAAGCATCAGATATAGAAGAGGCTGCTTCAGATCAGGAA